>JBFJVP010000091.1:0-9024 GCA_041624075.1 Thermoplasmatota archaeon
CGTCGCCGGCAGCAGCCGCCCCGCAAGCGGCGCCGAACACATGTTCAGCCACGCCCTCGACCGAATGGCCCCCGGTACCGCCATGCATGGCGAACAAGTCGGCATCGGATCCATCCTCATGATGCAACTGCACGGCGGCGACTGGCAACAGATCCGCTCCTTCCTCAACACCATCGGTGCGCCGACCACCGCCGAAGCTTTGGGCATCAGCGAAGAGGTGCTGATTGATGCACTCACCACATGCCACAAGCTTCGCCCCGAGCGCTACACGATTCTCGGCGAAAGCGGCCTAACCCGGGAAGCCGCCACCAAGCTGTGTCGAACCACGGGCGTCATCTAGAGCCACGCGGCCCACTGCGGGGCCGGAAAACGTGAAGAACAGGACCCGTGTGGGCGCGCCCATGGGCAGGCTCACACTGGTACCGGAAGCCCTTGCTGCACCCGGCTACCGGTTCACATTCATGGGGGCCAATCGGGGCTCCGAATGCGAAGGGTGCCCGTTCCAACGGCTCTGCTTCAGCCTCACGCCAGGCACACCCTACGTGGTCACGGCCCTGCGCGACGTCACCCACCCCTGCAACCTGCACGACGGTGACCGCGTTCGCGTCGTCGAAGTCGAACCCACCACGTTCGAAACCAGCCTCGAACGAAAACTGCTGCGCGGCACCGCCGCCACCTGGCGGCCCATGCCATGCGGCATGCCCGAGTGTCCAAAGTACAAGCTCTGCCACCCCATGGGGCCGATTGCCCGGGAACACTACGCCATCGTGGACACCGCGGGCAAACTGGAATGCCCTGCCGGATACGACCTGGAGAAGGTCACCTTGAAGCCACTCCAGTCGTAGAAACCGCGGGCCCGGAGTCTAGTTGGACGACTCCGCCAGTAGCAGCGGGTGTTCATCCACGAAGTCCGGATCATCCAGCTTGCGCGCCGCCCGTTGTGCCTTGCGTCGCACCTTGGCCAACCGTCGAGCATCAGCCTTCTCGAACTTGGCCAACAGCCGCTGGTTCTTGCGGTCCTTGCGCGCCCTGAACCGGTCGGCCTTGCGAGACCACTTGTGCTCCTCCAGCGGAACGCTCACCAACACCGGCGCGTCCGGCAAGTCCGGCTCGCCCAAGTCCGGCTTCTCAGGCTCGGGCTGCCCGCGCTTTCGGGCCTTCTTGGCCGCAGCCGCCCACTTGGCCTCCGCCTTCTCCACCTTCTTGGCGTGTGCCGCGTTGAGCTTCTTCACCAAAGCGTCCCACTTCGCCTTCTCCTTGCGATGACGACGACCCACCTTGCGATCCAGCTTCTTCTGAAGCTTGGCTTCGTAACGATCGGCAGCCCGCAAGGGACGGTCAGCCTTGCGTTGTTCCCGCTTGCGCCAGCGTTCGTAGCTGCGCTCCTGAGCCACGATCATGCGTTCCTTGGCGCGCTGGTTCTTCGTGCCCCGCTTGAACGCATGGTACCACAAGAGGGCCGAGCGGTACTCGTCTTCCATGAGGTAATGCCGCACCACGTAGTACGCGTGAGGGTCCTCCTCCTTGAGGCGCTCCAGGTAGACCTTCTCCACGGGAATCGTCCAGGGCTTCTGCGGCTTGCCCAGCAACTCCTCCTCGATGCGGGCCTTGCGGCTGGCAACGAACAAAAGCAACAGGACCATCGCCACGATTGCCCCGATGGTCCAAAACACCCACGTCGGATCAACGTACCAGCCGTTGACGACGACACTGACAATGGCACCCACTTCGCGATCCGGGTTATCTGTCGCGATGACCGTAAGGCGAAGCGAACAGTTCTCGCTGAGGTAGAGAAGACTGTCCTCAGGCCCCTGAATCGAGAACGACATCACGCCACTCTGCCGACCCGGAATGATGGTCGTTGGCGGCGGCGTGACGCGCAAGTCGCAGGGATTCTCGGCCACCTGGGCTTCGAAGAAACGGGGAAACACACCCACATTGGTGACAATCAGACCAGCAGCGCCCACCTCGCGCGGCCCCAGGTCAAAGCTCTGGGCGCTGCGCACGGCGAAGCCTGCGATGCCAGGCGTGTAGAACAACACCTGGGCGCTCCTGTAATGCGTACCACCATCGGTTTGGATGATAGCCGTCACGTTGACCTTGAAGTACGGGTTGGTCGTCGTTGGCCCCGCGAGAACCGTAAGCATCGTCTCACGTTCGCTGCCGGCAAACGACGGGTAACCCGTCATGGGCTGGACAACCCAGCCCTGGTCGTTCTCGAACTCGGACGACAATTCCCAACTCACGCGGTGCGCAAACAGAGCAAGGCCTGCGGGGTCGCCGGGGACCACGGTGGCAGTGCCGTCGCGCGATCCATCACGCAGCACCACGGGAATCTGAACCATGCCGTTAATCGGCACTTCATGGGGCCCGTACGGGACGATGAGATCGAACTCGTACAACAAATCCTGGCCAGCTTGAGCATCCGCTCCAGGTAGAGCCACGAGCACAAGCGTCAGGTTGAGGACCATCGCGAGTTGGAACTTCACAACATGAACCCCAAAAAGGTTGGATGAGAAAGGGAGGAAAAAGGATCGAGTGTCTGCGTTTACTCGATGAGCTGGCGGCGAGCCAGCATGGCTGCACCGACCACGGCGCCCAGCAGGACGACCGGCTCAAGCGTCGGGACGTAGACACCGCGCACGCGGGCCAGCACGTTCACCGACACGGACTGACCGAACTGGGTGGGGTCCTTGGTGGAGACCGGGGTAATCTCCAGCTGGAATGTGGTTTCCTCGTTGTTCCAGCCGTTCTTGAACGGCGTGGACACCAGGAAACCGACGGTCTTGGTGGTCTCGGCGCCACCCTGGGCCGGGGACTCCAGAACGATCTGGGTCGGGGGCACGGGGTTCCAGCCGCCCTTGACCTCAGTGTTCAAGCCGAAAGTGATCGTGCTGCGTGCGTTGCCAAGGTTGGACAACTCGATGTCGTAGCGGATCTGCTTCTGGGGGCCGGCGCTGTTGATGGTCACGGGGACGTTGGCGCTCAGCAGGCCAAGGTACTTGGCGAAGATGTTGGCCGTAGCGGTCGCCGTCTCCGTCTCGGGGACCTGGGCGCCAAAGGCGGCCAGAACCTTGGCACGGAAGGTGCACAGAATCGGGGTCTCACCGGGGGCATCCTGGGTGACCTGGACGTTGAAGCGGCTGGTGTCGCTGAAGGTCTTGGTGGTGGGGCCGGCACCCGAGACATCGATTGTCTCGGCCAGGGCGCCCGTGATCAGGACGTTGGGGTTGGTGCAGGAGGGTTGTTCCCACTGCAGCGTCACGGAACCACTGGAAACACCAGACAGCTCGGTTCCGGTCTGCTTGAACGCGTAGGTCCACGGGATCGACACCTGTGCCGTGCCCGTGTCGGGCGCGATGGGTTCGTTGGGGGACACACTGGGCGTTCCCAGCGTGAAGTCCGGAGGAAAAGATCCGGCACTCTGACCCGCCACATGGGGGACCAGAAGGGACAGCACCACCGCGACGGCGAGGCCGCCGAGAAGGCTCTTGCGAAGGAGCTTGGACATCATGGATTCACCGTCGTTTTATCGTGCCCAAGCAACGGTTCTCGTTGCCTGGTTTCTAAGTGTCACACTCAACCCTTTTGCTTAAGGGTTCTGGTTACGTGGTTTGACCACCAGGAGGCAGCACGCGCGGCGCGAACACGAGTTGGCCGTCGGGGCCGCTGCGGGTAATCGTGTCGGTCGGCCCGTCGCCGCCAGATTCCAGTGCGATCACCCCGCTGCGGACATCCCACCAAACACGGAAGGTCGCCTCCGGGTCGTCGTGGCTCCACAAATCGAGGCTCGTTGCGCGGTCGCCGCTGAGCCGCTGGACCAGCACTTCCACTGGAACCCAGCTCTGGTGGGGCGGGAAGGAGCACTGTGCGGGGCGCACGGCCGGTCCGGAGAGGCCGGTAAGGTCGAAATCGCGGCCACCGGGCACCTGGATGCCGTCGGCGCCCCCGGGGGGTTCCTGGAGGCTGTCGACGACGCGCAGGAGGAACCGGATCTGGCCGCCGGAGTGGAGCTTGATGGATTGGAGGCCGATGTCGAAGGTTTCCCGGAAGCGCGGGAACAGGTCCAGGCCATCCTGGCAGCCATCGTCATCGGTGTCCGGGTCCATGGGGTGGCTGCCGTAGACCAGCACTTCCTCGCCGTCTTCCAGGAAGTCGCCGTCGCTGTCCTTGCGCAAAGGGTCCGTGCGGACGGTGATAACGGAGCCATCGGGGAGTTCGACTTGGTAGCCGGCGAGTTCGGTGCCATAGGCGATGCCGTCGCCCCAACCGATCTGGGTGCCCCGGATGGTGCCGGTGCCGTCGTCGTATCCGAGTACGTTGTTGATGTAGCGACCGTAGCCGGGGTCGCTGTCGGCGTTGTTGGCGATGGTGCGGGTTCCGCCGTCGGGCACGCCATCCCATTCAGGGTCTTCGCATTCTTCGCGAACGGAGTGGCGCGCCTCCTGGCAGTCGGTCAGGCCGTCCTGATCGGTGTCCGGGTCGCGGGGGTCGAGTCCCAACCCCAGTTCAAACGCGTCCGTAATGCCGTCGCCGTCCGTGTCTGGCAGATCGGGGTCACTGGTGACGTGCCGGCTGATGCGTTGCCCCACGAAGTCAATCGTGATGGTCCAGCCGTTGAACTCCTCGCCATCGGAGAGGCCGTCGCCATCGCGATCGAGTGCTTCGGAGTTGCTGCTGCAACCGGCCAGCGTCGCGGCAAAGAGCATTGCCAGTGCCAGGGGGGCTCGCACGACTTCCCAGTGGGGCGCGCGGCGTTTACCCTTTTTGGCTGGGCACCGCAAGCGGGAGGCTTGTCACGCGTCGCCGTTGGCGGCGTCCTCCGGGGCAGGCCCACGGGCGGCTTGCGCGTGGCGTTCCACCATAACGGGTCGCTTGGCGCGGGCTTGTCGGCCCAGCGGGGAGTAGCGAATGGCGAGCCAGAGGGCTCCCACGGCTGCAAGGAAACCCACGTACGCCATGTCGCGGGTGCTGAACCAGGGGTAAATGGGCGACAGGGTGGGCGCACCCTCGCTGGTTCCGGCGGTGCCGCCTGCCTCGAAGGTGTTGGTGCCGGTATCGAGGAGGATCTGGTAGGCGAGGTAGAAGTTGGTGTTGCTTAGCGGCCAGAACAGCACCACGCCTCCCTGGAAGAGATCCATGATCAGGTGGCTGGCGAAGTAGTAGGCGGCGATGAGGAGGTTGGCTGGCGCCCCGGGGCGGGTGGCGAACTCCACGATGTTGCTGGCGGGATCGCGGCGCCACCACAGGACGGCTAGGGCAGTGACAAGCGCGAGTGGAATCAGGACGCTGTGGGTGGCGGCGCGGTGGATGGATTGCACGACGTAGTCGGCGTCGGGTACCCAGACGAGTGGGGCCAGGAGGATCAGGCGTCGCCGCTCGACGGGCAGGAACGCGAGTCCCACGAGCAGGGGGAGTACCAGGTGGGGCAGCCAGGAGACCACGGCGACGCAGCCGCAGGGGGCGTCGTAGCCGTTGCGATCATGGCTCCTAGTCCAGGAACGCGGGCATCTGCTGGACCACGTCCGGGTGCGCCAGGGTGGCGGGCAGTTCCATGCTGGCGACGGTGCCTTGGGGCGCGGCCACGCCCAGGGGGGCCGCCAGGTCGGCCGGCAGGCGTCCCAGGTAGGCGTCCGCGCGTTGGAACTGGTTGGCAGGCAGGCCCTGCGCCAGCCGCTCAGCCCCGTTGGCGGAGTAGGCTGGCCACGCGGCGTCGTTGGTGGAAACGATGCCCATGTAGTCGCCGATGAACACGTCGCCGTTCTGGTGGCGGGACCAGGCGCTGACCAGGGGCACATCGGACACGGCGACGTTGGCTCGCCACGTTGCGCCTGCATCAGCCGACGAGGTGGCGTACGTGCGCCAGGACGGGTAGCCTTGGACGTTGAGGCCACGCGTGTCCCGGCCGTCCATCCAGGCCACGTCGACGCGTCCGTTGGGCGCCACGGATACCGTTGGCATGACCTGGGCGGAGGCGACCCGGGCGTCATCGATGCGCAGAGGCGCGGTCCACGTTATGCCGCCGTCGCCGGAGGACGACAGCATCACGTTGGCGTCGTTGAAGCCAGCGTTGCCGGGCCAGACGACGTACAACCGGCCCGCGTACGCAGAGGAGGGGTTGGCATCGACGGCCAGTTGTGGCATGAAGGGCAGGCGGGGCGCCACGCCCGACTCCCAGGGATTCACGTTGAAGGCGACGCGGGTGGGCGCAAACGATGCGCCACTGTCCTGGCTTGCCCTCATCCGGATCGACGACCCGTCGCGCCACAACACATACACCTCGCCCGACGGCCCCGTGGCCACGGTGACGGCGGGATTGCCCGAGCCGACGCTGGCCAAGGCAATGGGCGCGGAGAAGGCAAACGCGTTGGGGTCGGGGGTGCGGCTGTACAGGATTTGGCGGCTGGACAGGTCGCTCCAAACCACATGGACGCGGCCATCGCGATCAACGGCGCCCCACTCCTTGTCATCGCCGGGACTCGTGTGCAGGAGACGAATCTCGCTGGCAGGCCAAGTCAGGCCGCCGTCCGGGCTGCGCGCCACCGCGATGCCGGCCTTGCGGCCGTTGTCGTAGTCGAAGTTGAGTAGAATGTAGTACGCGGTGCCGTCGGGGCCAAAGGCTGCCACGGGGTCGCTGCCGCACTTGTAGGGCAACGGGCTGGGCTCGGCGCCGCCATTGGGGTAGGGTGCCGGCACGCGACCGGTGCTCCAGGTAGCCCCGCCGTCAAACGTGACGTAGGATGCGCTGGCGACGCTGAAAGCCCCACCCGGTCGGCACACCTGGCTGGCGCCCAGCCCGTAGTCCTTTCCGACCAGCAGGAAGTGGTTGGAATCGAGGGGGTTGACCGCGACGTGGATCTCATTGGCTGGACCCACGGGCAGGCGGCTGGCCCACGTCTGGCAGGGCAGGTCCGGCAGGCAACCGACGCCGGGAATGTCGGCACCGACATCAGGAGCAATCACCGCCAAGGGCAGGAACAAGCTCACCACCAGTACAGACCGAGACAGGCTTCGCCCCCTCGCAACCACAACAACCATCAGGCCAAGAGCGACGTCGCCCAGTTGACGCTTTCGACGCGCCCCACCCCCATTTAGGCGGTCCCGCCGGCACGGCGCCGCAGGAAAGCGCCTGCGCAGCAGCGGCAGGTCACGTTGATCCTTATCAGCGAGAAGGCAGGTCGACCATGCCCACGAACCCAGGGGCAGTGGTACCATGAAGAAAATCCAAATCGTCTGCCTGCTGGCCTTGGTCAGCGCCTCGCTGCCCGCCACGGCCGACCACCACGGTGACTGCTACCCCCCCTCCCTGGCGGCCCCCGTCAGCTCCCTGACCAGGGCATGTTATGGCCATTACCAGGAGGCCGCCCGCTGCGGCACCTGGTACTCCACGGACGGCTACGACGAAGACCGCGTCATCGTGTACGCCCTCTACGCCCGGGCCATCGCGTCCAGCGGCGAATCCAGCACCTGCACCGGCACCGATGCATGCACCTCCTGGCACACGAGGGCGACCGTTTACACCAATCCCTTCTACGCTGGTGCGCCGATCGTCGGTGCGGTGCGACTTCAAAGCGCACAGTACGACGCGGCCATGGAAACAACGGAGCAAGGGGACTCCTGCGGCGAGCCCACATGCACGTTGAGCGTCGCGGCCGACAACGAGGACGCCCAGGTCGACGACGAAGTGCCCGTCCAACTGCCCGCGTGCCAAACCGTCAGCGACGCGGACAAGCCCACCCCGGGAGCCCCTGGAACCACCGTGCCGGAGGACATCTGCATCGGCGCAAGCGGCGCCATGGCCTGCTACGAACAGGAAACGCTCTACGACCCCTACGGCGGATGCGACGGCCGAAGCGACGAGGCCTGGCTGTCCGTCGGCGACGCCGCACCGCTGCGGGCCGTGGCCACTTACACCTGCTACGAATATGGCGACTTCTGGACGGGACCCTGCTGGATTCGCAGCCGGACCATCGAGGTGACAGGCGGCGGCGCCACGCTCGGCATCCAGCGCACCTTCAGCGACAACTGCTGGAGCCCGATCTTCAACCCAGGCACCGGCTCGTGCTCCACGCGCATCTGGTTCGAGGACTCGGTGACCGGGTACAGCGACGACCGGTACCTGCCGACCACGCCATCCGTGCAATGCGCGGATCTGGCGTACAACTGAACCCGCCGCGCAGCAGAGGCAGCGCCTACTCCTCCTCGCCCCCAGTGCCATCCGGCTCGGCGTCCACGCCCTTGAGGATCAAGCCCTGCTCGGCCAGGCTCTTGCTGCTGGCTGCGGTGCGGAATTCCGGGTGGTCGAACCGCTTCAAGGTGTTGCCCAGCACGCCGATGATGTTGAACACTTCATGATCCGAGGGCAGGCTGCGGCCGATGATCTTGCGCCACATGCCCTTTGCGACCGTGCGGCGCCACTCCCGGCGCTCCACCAGATCAGCCAGCGCGTCAAAGGCACGGTTGAGCGTGTGTAGCGTGTCGGGACTCAAGACGCGCTCCGGGCTGATGCTTGCCGTCTCGCGCACCCGGTAATGCTCGTAGCACAGGATGCTCACCGCGTGCGCCAGGTTGAGGCTGGCGTAATCCGCCGTGGGCACCGTCACCAACTCATCGAGAAGGTTGACCTCCTCAGCCAGCAATCCAGAGTCCTCGCGGCCAAAGACCAACGCCGCCTGCCCGTCCCAGGCCGACTGCGCCAGTCCTTCCGCCCAGTCGCGCACATCCGTGGTTTTGCGCAGGAACCGATTGGCCGCCTTGGTGGTACGAGCCGTGGTGCCGATTCCCAGGCTGGTGCCCTTCAGGGCATCCTCCAAGGTGTCGTGAATCGTGGCTCCTTCCAGGAGGTGCCGGGCATGCACGGAGCGATCCAGTGCCTCCTGGCCCTGGGGGTCACACCGAGGCGCCACGAAACGCATCTGCTGGACACCGAAATTGGCGGCACCGCGTGCGGCGGCGCCCACGTTGCCGGGATGGCTGGTGCCCACGAGAATGACGACAGGGGGCTGCACGGGGCGCGCGACACAG
>JBFJVP010000092.1:0-8977 GCA_041624075.1 Thermoplasmatota archaeon
ATGTCTTCGGGCTGGTTCTTGAGGCTGAGCCAGCGGAAGGGGCCGCGTCCTTCGCAGAAAAGGGGGCGGATGTAGGCGACCACGAAGCCGGGGTAACTGTAGGCCTCGTCGCGGGGCAGGCCGCCGATGGTGGCTCCCTCACGCAGGTTGTTTCCGTAATCGAAGGAGTGGGCGCCGGCGGTTTGGAAGCCCACCATGGCTTCCACATGCCGGGCCATGGATTCGTAGGCGGCGGTCTTGTAGGCGGCGGGGTCGTTGACGCGGAGCTTGAGGGCGGTGCCAAGGCTCATGCCGCCAGGCACGTACCCGTTGAGGGGGTCGTGGGCGCTGGTTTGGTCCGTGACCAGGTGAGGCGCGAATCCGTCCTTGAGGAGTTGGGGGAACGCGTCGGCGCAGTTGCCAATGTAGGCGACGCTGAAGGCGCGGCCTTGGCTGGCTGCTTCTTCCACGATGCTGCGGGCAACGTCCAGGTCGGTTTCGATGCGGTCAACGAACCCGGCTTCCAGGCGGCGGCGGGCGCGGGCCTCATCCACTTCGACGGCGAGGCAGGCGCCACCGTTCATGGTGACAGCCAGGGGCTGGGCGCCCCCCATGCCACCCAAGCCTCCCGTGAGGACGATCTTGCCCTTCAGGTCGCTGTCGAAGTGCTTCTTGGCGGCCGCGGCGAAGGTCTCGTACGTTCCCTGGATGATGCCCTGGGTGCCGATGTAGCACCAGGAGCCGGCAGTCATCTGGCCGTACATCGTCAAGCCCTGCTCCTCGAACTTGTTGAATTCCTCCCAGTTGCTCCAGTGAGGCACCAGGTGGCTGTTGGCAATCAAGACACGGGGCGCCTGGGGCCACGTGGGGAAGATGGCGACCGGCTTGCCCGACTGGACGAGCAGCGTCTCGTCGTCGCCGACTTCGTGGAGAGCCTTCTTGATGGCCGCCAAGGCCTCGGGGTTGCGGGCCGCCTTGCCGGTGCCGCCGTACACGATGAGCTTCTCCGGCTCCTCGGCGTTGTGGAGGTTGTTCTCCAGCATGCGCAGGATGGCCTCCTGGCGCCAGCCCTTGCATCGAAGGGGCGTGTCGGGGTTGGCCACGGGCGGGCGCTCGGCCTGGACGGCTTTGGACATGCGGCGCCGGAGCCGACGGCGGGCCATAGGGGTTTCCAGGGACGCCGGCAGTTGTTCGGGGCCCAGCTCCGAGGCTACACGGGCGGCCAGAGGGTTACCGTGTAGACGGCATAGCTCCAGTAGCGGCTGCCATCGCGCTGGGTCTGCGCGAGGATCACGTGGTCGCCTGGCAGGGCAGCCTGGGGATCATCGAGGATGAAGCGGGCAACGCCGTCGGCGTCCGTGCGGACCTCTGTTTCGGTGGCCAGCACGGCGCGCACATTGTACAGATCCGTGAAGGGCCGAGGCGTCTGGGAGACAGCCACGCTCAGATCGGCCACTGGCTGGCCGTCGGCAAAGGTGGCCGTGACCGTGCCGGAGGCGGCCCGGGCGGACGAGAACGGGTCGAGCGCCGCGAGCCAAGGTGTCCGCCGCTGCTCGACTTCCACGGCAAGTAGAACCGGGATGCGCACGTCCCATTCGGCTTGCCGCTCCACGAGGCGGTCGGCGCTCACGCGGGCCTCCAGAAGCGGGGCTTCACCGGCGGCGCCCTCGGGGACAGTCACGCGCAATGCAACGGATCGCTCCTCGCCTGGCTGCAACGTGACCGGCTGTGGCGGCCGAGGCTGCCAAGCCGTGGACGGGGATGTGAAGTGGTACGTGTCCACCAGGGGGCCGGTGTTGCTCAGCACGGCCTCAAGAACCAGTTCCTGGCCGGGGGCCGCGTCAATCGGCACGTCGTTGGTCTGCATCGAGAAGTCGCGAAAGGGTCGCACGTTTCGCGGCAACTCCACGGTCCACTGGTTGCCGTCCGGGTCGCTGACCGTCAGCCTCGCCGTCACGGGCCCGTGCACATTGTACGTGTGCACAGGCGCCCGTTGACGGGACGTTGCGCCGTCACCGAAGTCCCACGCGTACGTCAATTGGCCAGCCGCGTGATCCTCATCCACCACGTCAGCCGAGAAGGCCGCCTCCACCAAAGCCATGGGGCTGGGCGGATGGACGCTGATGCTTCGAACAATGGGATTGGCCGCCGCCACGACGTGCAGGGCCTTGCCGTCACCGATCACGGGCACGCCCTCGCCAGCCAGAACCTCAGCAAAGCCGTCGCCATCCATGTCGGCTATCACCGGCCCGCTGATGGTGCCATCGTTGGCGTAGTCCATCTCGAACAGCAGCCCCTCAGGGTAGCGGAAATCCTCGCCGTGAAAAACGAACAACTTGCCGGGCAAAGCGTCGGAGTTGAGGATGTCCTGGGGATCCACGTTGATGGGAAGCGTACTGGCAGCCACTTCCAAGTCGCCGTCGCCGTCCACGTCGGCGAGTGCAACCGAAGCACCCACCCAGGGGTCTACGGAGCCTGCACCTGCCGGCACCTGGGGCAAAACGATGCGGTGATCCTCCACCAGGCGGCCGGATCGCCACGTCAATGCGAACACGCCGTCAACGCCGCCGGCCACGATTTCTGGTTCGCCATCGCCATCCACATCCCCAACGGCCGCGCTGCTCAAGCCCACCGTATCGGACCAGCCGCCCGACGTCGCCAGCCGAGTGCCAGAGGCCGCATCGTAGACACGGATCTGGCCGCCCTCGGCGCCGATGACCAGTTCCAGATCGCCATCGCCGTCCAAGTCGGCGGCCGTGGGTGCCGCCAGGGATGCTCCCGACAACCGGTCGCTCCATCGCACCTGCCAGGTGCTGCCAGCCTGCTCAAAGACGTAGATGCTGCCGCCGCCCGTCTTGGCGGCCGGGAACAGCACCTCCAGCGTCGAAGGGACCCCCGTGGCCAAGGCCATCTCCAGCACTCCATCGCCGTCCAGATCCCGCACGAGTGCCTTGCTCCAGGAAGGCCCGTCCAACTCGTGGCTCCATCGTTCGTTGCCCCGACGGTCGTAGATCACCAGGCTGCCGTCGTGGCCGCTCTTGGAGCCACCCATGGCAATCTCCAAGCCTTGCACTCCAGGCAACAGGTCCGCCACCGCTGGCGACCCCGCCAGCAAGTCCGTCCCGGTGGTTCCCATTGCCACGGCCCACTCCTGGGCGCCGGTCTCTGCATCGAAGACCCGCAACGTCGAGTCGTCAAGGCTGGCGATGACCACTTCCGGCGCGCCGCCGTCGCCCAGTTCCGCCACTGCGGGGCTGCTCAGGTAGCCGCCCGTCGAACCTAGCGGCGTGGTGCTCCAGGCCAGGCTGCCGTCGCTTTGCACTGCATACACGGTACCCGCCGTACTCAGCGCCACATAGGAGCCAAAGAACGCCAACCGTTCACCGGCCACCTCCGCGACGGCCGGCGACGACACCACCGCTCCGTTGGCTGTAAACGAAAACCGCAGGTGCGATGCAAGAATTCCGCCATGCTCATCGGCGATGCCCGTATTTCCCCCGTCGTGGCGGTACTCCGACCACTGGGCACCCCCCCAGGGCACCAGCAGGAGAACCACCGCCAACGCTAACCACCAACGAACCATGAACCGTGCAAACAAAACCTTGTAAAAAAATGGCCGCCGCGCCTGAACGGGCCCGGAGCCCCGCGCACGGAGCCCGTGCCAGAGCCATCCAAGCACGCGGACGCCGTGGTCACGCGCACTGTCGATGCAACCAAGCCCATGGGCTCGTCAATGAGGCAGGGCGAATCCTACACGCTCAAATAGCGTGTAACACCCCTTCTGGATGCAAGCCATGAAGGTCCTGATCCTCTGCGTCGACCGCGACGACGATCTCGGCGTCAAGGCCGGCGTACAGACGCCGGTGGTTGGGCGCCGCCGCTGCCTCGATGCAGCGGTCAGCCTCGCCCTCGCTGACCCGGAGGACTCGGATACCAATGCCCTCTTTGCGGCGGTCCGACTCTACGACAAGGAGTTGGCTGCGGCCCATGCCGACTACCAGGTTGAGGTAGCGGCCCTGGGCGGCCATCGCTTGCTGGGCCTGACCAGCGACCGAAAGGTCGTGAAGGAATTGGAGGAAATCCTTGAGTTAACCCGCCCGGATGAGGTGATCCTGGTTTCCGATGGCGCCGAGGACGAATCGATCATGCCGATTCTGACCAGTCGCACCAAGGTTAGTCACGTCCACCGGAACATCGTCAAGCAGGCGCCGCGGCTGGAGGGCTTCGTCTACATGATGAGCCGCATGCTGGACGACGACAAGCTGGCGAAGCGGTTCATCCTGCCCCTGAGCTTGGTCTTCATTGTCTGGTCCCTCGCGTTCTTCACGCGCCTGGAAATCTACGCCCTGGCGGCCACCTTGGCCATCATGGGTGGCTGGATGCTGGTTCACGCCATGCGCTGGGAGGACCGCGTGACCAAGTTTGGCAGCGACATCATCCAGGGCTTGCGCGGCGGCACGATCACCTTCGTGGGCAACGCCGCCATGCTTTTGTTGATCATCGTGGGCGGCGTCCAAGCCTATGTGGCGATGCCCCCGGGCGCTGAGACCACGTTACGGGTGCTCGTGTACATCGACGAATTCCTGTTCTACCTGGTCAGCGGCCTCTTGGTGCGCTTGGCCGGGGTGTTGTTTGATGGCTTCATTCGGGAGGGTGCTGCCAGCGTGGGCACTTGGACGGCTGCGTTCACCTTGATTGCCTTCGGGTTCATTGGCAGTGTTGCCACGGACCTGTTGTTGGCTCTGTACCAGGATGAGCCATGGGATGAGTTCCTGACCTCGGAGTTGATTGTCCGGCTGCTGGCGGGCTTGGCCGTTGCCATGGGCGGCGTAATTGTCGCCCGTTATGTGAAGACCTTCTTCCGCGAGGAGCCGGAGCGCATCCGGTAGCCCTCCCCGGGCGACACCTCCAAGGCAACGTTGGCCGTCGACGTGTCGTGGAGTGGGAGGCCTGGCGACCGACGTATCAGGCCATCTTGGCCGATTTCGGCTGGGACGAGGCGGATGACCATGCCAGTGCACTGGAGCTGCAAGCTCGCCTGGCGCCCCATCCTGACACCTGGCCAGACCTCATGACTCGATTGGCCGGCTACTCTGAGGCGGTGGTGGTCGGCGCGGGCCCGAGCCTGGAAGCCTTGGACGAGTGGCCGGCGGACCTGCCGACTCTGGTGGTTTCCGCTGATGGGGCGACCACGGCGCTGCGGCTCTTGGGCGTGGTTCCCGCTGTGGTCGTGACGGACCTGGATGGGCCCCATGAGGATCTTCGCTGGGCGGCCGGCCACGGGGCGATGACGGTGGTTCACGCCCACGGCCATAATCGCCGGGAATTGCCCCTGGTGGAGGCCTTGGGCCCGCGAGTGGCGGGCTCCTGCCAGTGCGATCCGTCGGGTTTGGAGCCCCTTCGCAACACGGGGGGTTTTACGGATGGCGATCGCGCTGTGCTGTTGCTTGAGCAAGCTGGCGTGCGCCGCGTTCACTTGGTGGGCTTTGATTTGGACGCTGAGCCTGGGCGTTTGGGCCATCGTTTTGATGTTGGCGTGAAGCGGAGGAAGTTGCTGGTGGCCAAGCAGATTCTTGCGGGTGCCCAGAGGCGGGGTGTCAAAATGCAAACGTTTGGAAAAGGGGGATGAGTGTTAGGGGGCCGTGCGGCACGATAGATTGCAACATACAGATTCCTCATGCAATTTCTATGTTTCGGATATCGGTAATTTTTTGACACTGTGTTTTGCAAACATCTCCGCCACACATGCCCTCTAGCGCACCGCCGAGGCAGTCAACTCGGACCTCGATGACGCCGCGCACCTTGCCCGAAGCCGCCGAAAACGCCCAGGCAAGCACCCGAGCCTAAGCGAATTTTACCGAAACCTGCCAAACCACCTAGGCGCCATGTGCCGTGCGAGCCCACTGGACGTAGCCGGGGGCAGCCCACGCCACATCCAACATTTCCACCAACGGCTCGTCGTACGGGTGGCCAGCAAGGACTGCCTCCCTGCACGCCTGCGCCTGCTCAGCGAGGACCCGCGCCTCCAGCATCCACTCGGACTCCTCCACCATTTCGCCCTGCCACTCGTAAACCGAATCGATGCGACTGACATGGGCACAGCAAGCAACCCGCGCCGCAATCACTTCCCGCGCAGCCCGCCGAGCGGCCTCCTCGTCGCCGTACGTGGATCGAATCAACACAAATGGACCGGACACGCGCCCGGCACCCCCCGGACACGCCTAACCGTTACGCGCCCCGCTCGGCGCCCCAGACATCATGCACCAATTCGGCCGTCCGGCAGGCATACGCCCACTCATTGTCGTACCAGGCCAGCACCTTCGCCCGAGTCGCAGAGAGCGCCATCGAACCCGGCAGGTCCACAACGGCACTGTGCGAGTCTCCGTTGAAGTCAACGCTCACCAGGCTCTGCCGCTCACAGCGCAGAATTCCCTGCAATGGCCCCGCCGCTGCCGCATCGAAGGCCGCCCCCATCGCCTCCACGGAGACAGGCGAATCAAATTCCGCCGTCAGATCCACCAGACTCACGTTGGGTGTGGGGACCCTGATGGAGAGGCCATCCACACGGCCCGCCAATTCCGGAATGACCAAGCCGATGGCACTGGCGGCCCCCGTCGTGGTGGGAATCATGGACAACGCCGCCGCACGGCTGCGCCGCGGGTCGCTGTGCTGGCTATCCAGCAGCCGCTGATCGTTGGTGTAACCGTGGACCGTTGTCATGCTGGCGTGGCGGACCTTGAACGCCTCATGCAGCACCTTGAGGACCACCGCCAGACAGTTGGTGGTGCAACTGGCGTTGCTGACCAGCCGATGGCGCCCGGGGTCAAAGTCGGCGTCGTTGACCCCCTTCACCAGGGTCACGTCCACATCCCCGGGGGCACTCAGAATCACCCGGCCAGCGCCGGCATCCAAGTGCTTCTGTAGCTCACCCCTGCGGCGAAACCGCCCGGTACACTCCACCACGATGTCGGCACCCAGCTCGTCCCAGGGGAGATCCGCCGGGTTCGCCTCCGCCGTGATGCGCACGCGGTCGCCGGCTAGGCTCAAGTCCTCACCGAGAACCTCCACCGGCCCCGAAAAGCGCCCGTGAACCGAGTCGTGCTTGAACAAGTGCGCCAACATATCCGGGTTGGACAAGTCATTGATGGCCACCAAGTCAACGGGAGGGCCGCGTTCCAGCAGCGCCCGCGTCACCAGCCGCCCGATGCGACCAAAGCCATTGATGCCAACCCGGGGAACTTCAGCCACCGTTTGCCTCCACCCCTTTTCTTGATTTGACCCTACAAAACGGGTGCCATGCGGGCGGCCGGCCATCCCCGGGGCCCTTGCTCCCTTACGAGAAACCTTATGCAACGGCCCTCGCCCTCCCGGCGCCGTGGCCAACGGGTGGCTCATCTTCATCGGTCTCGTGGTAGCCTACATGGGCTTCCTGTTTTGGCTGATCAGCACTGAGCGCATGCAGAAGTGGAACCTGAGCCTGATGCTCGGCTTCATCCTAATGATCCGAACGCAGCGGGGCAAGGGCTTGCTCCAGATCATCAGCAAGCCCAAGCGATTCTGGAACGCCTTCGGAGACTTTGGTACCGTGCTCACCCTGGCGGGTATGGCTGCGATGACCATTCTCATGGCAGCGTTGGTCTACCCCAGCCTCCAACCCGACTCAGGAATTGAACCTCTTGGGGCCAGCGAGATCCTCGTCATTCCCGGCGTCAACCCCTTCGTGCCCTTGTGGTACGGTATCATCGCGCTCATCGTGACCCTGGTCGTGCACGAGGGTGGCCACGGTGTCCTCGCGTTGACCAACAAGATGCGCGTCAAGAGCCTCGGCCTCCTGGTGGCGATCGTGCCCATCGGCGCCTTTGTCGAGCCGGACGAGGACGACCTGAACGTCTCACCCAGACGTCATCGTTTACGTGTTTTCGCGGCCGGTGCAACCATCAACCTGGTCTTCGCCGCAGCCATTCTGGCCACCTTCGCGCTCCTGGTGGGCATGATGACGCCAGCCATGGGCGTCCCCATCAGCACCCTCACCGAGGGCGACCCCGGGGAACAAGCCGGCATTGAGCCAGGCGACCTGATCGTGGCCGCCAACGGCGCACCGCTGGCAGACCCCGCCGCCTTCAGCACCTACATGGATTCCCGCAGCCCAGGAGACACTATCGTGTTCACGACGGCTGCAGGAACCGACCATACAGCCACGCTCACAAGTCGTTGGCAGGCGTTGGGTGAGGACGGACAGCGCCAGATCCTGGAAGACTGGAACGACCAGAGGCGCGCCCAGTGCTCCGCCGAAGTGGGCCGCGAGGTCGCCGATCGAAACGACTGCGTCGCGGGCCTGCAGCAAAGCGCATTCCTTGGCATCCGCATCTTCGACGCCGGCCTGGTTCAAGACGTACTGGGCGACCCCGTGGGCTCCCTGCCGGGCTTCCTGTTTACCATCAGCCTGCCCATCGGGGAGGTGCGCGGCTCGCCGTACCTGTCAACGTACCTGCCGGCGTTCTTCGAGACGCCGTTCTCCGAGGACCTGTTTTGGCCACTGGTCAACACCGCCTACTGGGTGTTCTGGATCAACCTCATGGTCGGCCTCACCAACATCCTGCCCATGCTGCCCCTGGACGGAGGACACATCTTCCGCGACGGATTTGGTGGCCTGGTCGCCAAGTTGCGGCCCAACATGGACCCGGAGCGGCGCGACAAGATGGTGGGCAAGGCAGCCGGCATCATCTCGTTCGCCATCCTGGGCATGTTCCTGCTGCAAATCTTCGGCCCCAGGATTGCCCAAAGCTTCGCGTAAGACCGGGCCGGTCGCAGGCACTCCAGGACTGCCGCCCATGCGGGCCGCGCCCCGATGACCCGCGCCAGCCGGCAGCGGAGCGGCTGGGCCGCTGGGCCGCTGGGCCGCTGGTAGGCGTTGGGTCAACGGAGCGCCCGGCGCCAGCCGATGCCCGGGCGGAGTTCTGGGGCCTCCCGACAGGCTAGCTAGCGGCGCACTTGGCGG
>JBFJVP010000093.1:0-8941 GCA_041624075.1 Thermoplasmatota archaeon
CGGCCGAGGAGAATCCATTCGTGTCTGGCAAGAGCTACGGTGGCGGCACCGTCACAGTCCAAGTTGACCAAAACGGCATCGCGACGATCACCATCAACAGGCCCGAATCGCTCAACGCCCTGAACGAACAGGTGCTGGATGGGCTCCATGACGCCTTGGTTCAATTGCGCACCCAGTCGATCATGGGTGTCATCGTGACCGGGGCCGGCGACAAGGCGTTCGTGGCCGGCGCCGACATCGCAGAGATGGTGCAATTCCACCCCAAGAACAAGATGCACGGTACGTTGGCAGCGGAGTTCAGCCGTAAGGGGCAGCGGATCTTCTGGGACCTGGAGCGCTTCCCGGCGCCGGTGATCGCCGCCATCAACGGCTTCGCCCTGGGTGGGGGCCTGGAATTGGCCATGGCGTGCGACATCCTGATTGCTGGCGACAAGGCCAAACTGGGGTTGCCGGAGGCGAAGCTTGGCGTGATTCCCGGTTTTGGGGGCACCCAGCGACTGCCCAGGCGCGTGGGTCAAGGCATGGCCAAGCTCCTCTTGATCACGGGCGAAACCATCGACGCCCAGGAGGCGCTGCGCATCGGCTTGGTTGAGCGGGTGGTGCCCCATGACGAGTTGAAGGATCACGTCCACAGCGTGCTGAAGAAGGTGTCCCACAATGGGCCGCTGGCGGTTCAGACGGTGAAGCGCATCGTCAGCAAGGGTGCCCATTTGCCCCTGCGCGACGCCATCGACCGGGAGGCCGATGCCTTTGGCGCGATCTTTGAAACGGGCGATCAGAAGGAAGGGATGAAGGCGTTTTTGGAGAAGCGGCGTCCCCAATTCAAGGGCGACTAGAAGACGGGGCTGGCGGGGGGCGTCGGCGCCCACGCCCCATCTGGGGCCGGAAAGGGCTCGCCGACACCCTGTTACAGGCCAACTCTCCTGCCGTAGCGTGGCGCGCCCCCGGGTAACCTTGGCCATCGACTTCGACCAGTGGCTACGGGGCCTCGATGAGAAGGGCTTGGCCTTGTGGCGTGAGGACGCCGCCCAGATGCGGCGCTTGCGCAGCGAAGTCTGGCTTGGAGCGGTCGTGAGCCTCGTCGTGCAGGGTGGATTCGTGGCGGCGCAGGTGGCGCTTCTTCGAGGCGGCGCGGGCGATGCCTGGCCCCTGGCGGCGCTGGCCGGTGCTGGCGCTTTGGCTTGCGTGGCCTCTCTGGGTGCGCTACGTGCCAGTCGCCGGGCGTACGTGGAGGTGGTGGTTCACAAGGCTCTGCTGGAACGACGCCTGGGTTTCAACTGGGGCCAGATCGACGGTTTCGATGCGTCGGGCGTATGGCCCCTGGCGCCCTCGGACCTGGAGAAGGTCGCCGACAACCCCACTCGGTGGAGCCGACGGAGACGCTGGCGACTGGGGGCTCCCACGACGGCCGTCGCGTTGGCGTACATCGTGCTGATGGGGGTTCATGCGTTGGTGGCGTGGCGGGTGCTCGGCCAGTAGCGGGGCAGGGATGGTTTCTAGGCCACGGTGCCTTCGCCCCCTTGCGACGCATGGCGGGTCCGGAATGGTTGGGGATCGTGGCGACGGTGGTTGCCATCACGGGCGGCGTGGCGGGAACCTACATGGGAATCCGTGGCTTTCGTCTTGGTACCCTGCGGCGGGTGCGCGTGGCGGCTGCCGTGGTGAGCCTGCCCGGCCGACGGGGCCCTCAACTGTACCTCCGATTCAGCGCCCAGAACCCTGGCAATCAACCGGTCCCTCTAGGCGGGTTGGTGCTGCGCGTCGGCGACCGGGAACTCGACGTTGGCGAGGCCGTGCCGGGCTGCTTCCCCCACGATTTGCCAGGGGGCAAGAGCCTGCACGTGCCCATTCTCGCCGAAGACGTGCGCCGTTGGATGGGCGAGCAGGGCTTGCAGGTTACCACCGTGAAGGCCTACTTCGTCGACGGGCGGGGCAACCGCTACCGGACGCGTCCCGTGGGCGTTCCCGGCTCTAGTGCTGCTTGAGCGGAGCCGGACACCTGTCAGTTGTGGGCGCGGCACAGGATGTACCGGTAAGCCATGCGTTCCTCGAGCTCCCAGGCGCTGGCGCCCTGAAGTGGGGGGACGTTGAGGGGAAGCACTTGGCTGACCAGGGGGCCCAGGTCAGCGAAGATGGCTCGCAAGTCATCGTGTTCGGGTGCGGCGGCCAGGCGTGCCTGAAAGGCTGGCCCAAGCTCCGGGGTGGCGCGCTGGACGCGCTGTTGGACCAGTTGGTGGGGTGGGTCGCCGTGGAGATCCTGCACGAGCACCAGGGCACCGCGTTCGACGACGCGCAGCACTTGCTGCAGGAAGGTGCGGGGGCTGGCTTCGCGATTGAGCGCGTCGACCACGACGGCTGTTTGGAAGAGCCCCTCGTGGATCAGATCCTGGTAGTCGGTTCGCTCTGCACGCCGATGGTGGCGGGGCGTTTCGCCGGGCCGGGCAATGACGACGTGATCCCCGTCAAGCCCCACGGCGTCGCTGCCCCGTACGGCCAGTGCCTGGGCCAAGGAGCACGCGTCAAGGCCGATACACAGCACGCGCCGGTTCGCGATGGGCACCATGCGCCCAATGGCGTTGGCCCGATGGATCGTCAAGGCGCGGCGATCCTCGGGACTTAGACTATCCTTGGTTGCATTGGAAATGCGGCGAACGCGTACTGGTAACAATGGCCCCAACCGACCTGCTGACTCCCCAAGCCAAGCGTTACGCTATTGACTAATTGATGCAAAAGCGTTGTGGCCTGGCGGGTGCTCGCTAGGCCCGTTTTCGTTCGAAACGCCGAATGCCTTCGGTTTGTGTCATGCGGGCCTTGTCTTCCAACTCAAGGGCGTGCAGGTGGCCCACCACTTCGGCCATGGCCATAAATTGCTGCCCCTGCCTGGCCAGAAGCTCCTCGGGAAACAGATCCTGCATCACTTGGAACGCCGTCATTGGCCGATGGATCATCTCCAGGATCTTGTTGGCACGATCCCGGTGCCAGCCCAAGTGTCGGTCGATCAACTCTTCCGTCAACGCAAACGGGGCATGATGACCAGGAAGCGCGTGGCATCCCACGTACTTCCGCATCGACTCAATGGACTGGACGTAACGGTGGAAGTTGCCACGGTCCCGATCCAGCAACTCGACGCAATTGCTCGTGATATGCTCCAGCAACGTGTCGCCGGTCAACAGGTCGTTGTCCTCGGTCAGAAACAGCGTGCTGCCCGGCGTGTGCCCCGGCGCAATCACCGCTTCGGCCTCCGTATCCCCTAGCAGGAGACGGGTGCCGCTGGGCAAATCATGCTCGATGGCCACATCCTCCAGAAATCGATCGACGCCCTCGCTGCCCTCCCGCATCGCCTCAACGGCAGCGCGGGGCATGCCGTGGCGAACCAGGGCCTCCCCGTAACGCACGTTGCGGGCCGGGCTGTCGGCGCGGAACGTCTCCACATAGGGGGACTCCACGCGAGGAGCATGCAGCTCGACGCCGTGGTCGTCGCGCAGCTTGCGGGCGTTGCCAGCGTGATCAACATGCCCGTGGGTAATGAACAACCGCAACTGCTCCGGGGACTGACCCGCAGCCGCCAGACCTTCGTGCAGCGCCGCGTACGACAGGCGGCTGTTCACGCCGCAGTCCACCAACGCAGGGCCGCCGTTGCCGGGGTCGCCACGGCCAGGAAAAAGCCAGGCGTTCACGGTTTTGAGCGGAAACGGCACGGGAAGGACGATTTGCTGGGGCGAGGCCACAGCCTGAGCAGGATGGTGGTCGTTCAAAAGCGGCTTGATGACCGAAGGATAGGTGCGAGGGCAGGGCCCGCAGTGCTCGCCGGGGTTCGCCGACCCGTTGTGTCCACTTGATCGGGGCAACTAAGGTGGTAACGTCACGCCGTCTGGCACAAGCGATGGCTGCGATCCAGCAGAATCTCCCGGGTCGCCCACTTCCAGGCAGAGACATCGAAGGCATCGGCTGGCAAACTGGAAAGCAAGGTCTCGAAGATCCCTGGCAACTCTTCTTCGGTGGGTGGGCGCAAGGCCTCCACGCGCAGGGCAGCCTCATCCTCCGTGTCCACCAGGAACGTCACCACCCGGTTGCTGGGCACCCACGCCAGCGAGCGCCCCTCAAGGGCAAAGCGGAGCGTGTCATTGCCGATGCGAAGCTGCCGAAACCGGGGCTCGGGCACCGCGACCGGTTCGGTCCCGTTGATGCTCAAGCTAATCTCTTCCGGCGCCCAGCCCAGCTTGAACGTGTTGGTTTCCACCGCACGGGCGCTCTTGGCGCCCAGACTTCGGGTTGCCACGAAATCCAAGGCCACCTCATTGGCCACGTCCGGTTCGACATCGAAGCGATCCACCAGCCAAGCGGCCACGTGCTTGGCGATGGCGGGCCCCTTCACGCCGGCAGGGAACTCCCCTTCCAACCGGGGCCCCTGGGCGGTGGTGGCGACGCGAACCCAGCCATCGGCTGCCGTGGGGGTCTGGGACCGCCGAACCGAATCCAGGGGGCCGTGGTGGATCCATCCCAGACTGGCGTTTGCCCAACCGGCGGGCATGCCCGTGAGGTTGTACGGCAGACCCTGCGTGGGTGGGAGAACCCGGTACGCCATGGACCGGTTGACGGGGGGCATGGCGAGGGCCTCGCTGGCGCCGGGCGCCGTGCCCCGACCATTGGTTTCGAAGGCCGGGCACCCCAGCATGGCCGTTCCCGGCGGCGGTTCCCGTGCGCTCTCCGGTGCATCATCAAAGCACCCGGCCAGGGGAAGCATCAACAGGAGCAGAAGCCAGGGCCGAAGCGACACGCTGGGCCGCATGGATGCTCCTAGAGCCCGCCGCCGTATCAGGCTTAGGCAAGGGGAAGGGGGGACCATGGTCAGATCATCTCGGGGCTATGGCTCGGGGTCGCCTTGCGCCGGCTGGGATCGGGAAAATCGCGGTAGAGGGCGGTGCGCAGGTCCTTGACCCGGGCAAAGACTGCGGCGTGGAGTTGGTGGCTGGCAGGGCTACGCTTGGCCATCTCGCCAAATACGTCGTCCAGTTGCGCCAGGCCGGTGAAGTGCAGGCTGGCCCAGAACTCGCCGATCTCCGGTGGGCCGAAGCCCAGCTTTCGCCTGGCCAGAAACGCGTTTTCGATCATGCCTTCCTTCTTGAGGTGGGCCACCAGCGCCTCGAACGCGTCGGCAAACTCGAGGTCCTGGACGTTGGGCTTGAGGTTGAACCACAGCTCGTACCGATCCACGGCTGTGCAGGCGTGCGTGCGAACATGGTTCTGTCGGCGCCGGGCCGGCGAAGAAGGTATGCTTGCGGGGCCTTGAGTATCTCTTCAAATACGGCGGCGTGGCCACAAGCGCCTGTGTCTCCGCCTGCCTCCCAGACAGACATCCGGTTCTTGGCTGACCAACCCCGCACGCGCCCGGCCATCGAGTCGTCGGCCAAGCAGGATGATCTGCGCAAGCGCGTCGATGCCCTCTACGAGGCGGGCTACCGCGTGGGCCCCATCGAACGCTGGTTCGAGGTGCGAGAACAAGCGCTGGCGTTGCTGTCGGATCACGGGTTGCGCCGAGACTCGGTCGTGCTGGATCTCGGCTGCGGCATGCTACGGCTGGGCAGCGCCTTGATTCCCCACTTGAACCAGGAATGCTACCTGGGCATCGAACCTGACGCGGACCTGGTCGCGGCTGGCCAGCAGTACCTGGTGGACGAGGAGCTGCTGGCACGCAAGCGGCCCCAGTTCTACCATGGCACCGACTTTCGGTTGTCCGCCTTCGACCGTGAAGTGGACTTCGTGATCGCCCGCAGCATTTGGAGCCACGCAAGCCGCGACATGATCCGCACGACGCTGGATGAGTTTTGCAAGGTCGCCAAGCCGGACGCGGTGCTGCTTGCCAGCTTCTACGAGGCGGCGCTGCGGCCCCGCTACAGGTGGCCGTACTATGGCAAGAAGTGGCTCTATCCGCATATCACCAAGCGCGGCGCGTCCTACCATTTCCCCGGCTTCCTGCGCCGGGAATGCCACAAGCGCGGCCTGGAGCTGACCATTCTGGATGAGGAGAAGCTGGGCCGGCAGACGTGGGCCCGCATCACGCGCCGGTGAAGCCACCACGGCTTTGCCCGGTCAACGCCTGACAAGCCCGTGGCCCAACACCTGCGCCGGGTCGTCTTCCGCGTCGAACATGACTGCCCCCTTGCGAGGCTAAGCCGTGAGCACCCGGAACTGGAGTTGCAGGTGTGGAGTGGCCACCGCGTGGAGTTCGTCGCCGTCAGGGGGGCTGGTCCCGGCTCCGAGGAGGCCATTCAGCGTCACCTCAACCCGGTGCGCGTGCTGCCTCTGCCCGACGGTGCCCTCGTGGTGTGGCGACCCAAGGTGGACCCCAAGACCAGCCTGAGCCGACGATTGGAGGAGGCCGACCTGTTGTGGCTGCAACCCTTGCGGGTGCGGGCGGGCTGGGAGGAGTTCGACGCCATCGCATTCGGGCCCGGCGGCGAGCAGGCCGCCTTGGATCAGTTGCGGGCAGATCACCCCACCCAGGTGGTGCGGCGCGACGATGTGGCCGGTCAGCAAGCGGCCGCCCTGTACCTGTCCCTGCTTCCGGCCTTGGAGGCGCCAACCGACAAGCAGGCTGAGGCGCTCTTGCTGGCCCACGCGGATGGCTACTACGAGTCACCCCGGCGTACGACCACGGCCCAGTTGGCGGCACGCCTGGGCATCGGCCGCAGCGCGTTCGAGGAGCGGCTTCGAGGTGCCGAGAATCGGTTGATGGGGGCCATTCTGCCTGTGATGGGTGGCGTCCGGGGGCAAGAGCTCCCGCGACAGCCGGAGAACCCCAGCCCGCCATAAGACGGGCACACTCCTATCATCACCGTCCCGCTGCCTTGATCCATGAGTTTCGACACGGCGCGTATCCGCGCCCAATTCCCCATCCTGGAGCGCCAGCTCGACTGCCTTGGCGGCAAGCGGCCGTTGGTCTTCATGGACCACGGCGCCAGCACCCACGCACCCAAACCCGTGCTCGACGCCGTGCAGGATCTGCTGTCCCACCACTACGCCAACATCCACCGGGGCAACCACACCCTCAGCCTGGAAAGCAGCGACGCCTTCGACGCCGCGCCACAGATCTTCTCCGACTTCCTCGGGGCCGACGCCTCCGACAAGTGCTACGTCATGGTCCAAAACACCACCCAGGCCCTGGACGTTGCCGCTCATGTCATGGCCGACGTGCGGGGAAAGACGCTCACCACGCGCATCGAGCACCACAGCAACGACCTGCCCCACCGCCGGCGCGGTGGCCCGGGCGGCGTGGTCTACGCCGACGTCGACGAGCAAGGCCGCCTGCGCATGGACGAAGTTGAAGCACAACTCGAGAATCACGACATCAAGCTGCTGGCCGTCACGGGCGCAAGCAACGTCACCGGCTACACGCCAGACATCGGCAAGCTCGCCCGCATGGCCCACGACAACGGCGCCAAGATCCTCGTGGACGCCGCCCAACTCTACGCCCACAAACCCATCAACGTCCGCGACCGCGACCACCCCGAACACATCGACCTGCTGGCCGCAGCCGGCCACAAGGCATACGCGCCGCTGGGCAGCGCCTTCCTGATGGGCAGCCGCGACCTCCTGGACGCAGCCACGCCTTACATTCCAGGCGGCGGCACCGTGGACTGGGTCAGCGACGACGGCGAACTGTACACGAGCAGCCCCGACCGCCACATGGGCGGCACACCCAACGTCGCCGGCGCCGTGGCGTTCGCTGCAGCAACCCAATTCCTGGCCGACATCGGCATGGACAACGTGCGGGAACACGAAGTCGAACTCACCAACTACGCCCTTGGGCGCTTCAGGGAACTCGAGGGCGAAGGCGTCGAACTGCTCGGCCCCAAGACCGCCGACGAGAAGGCCGGCGTGTTCAGCTTCATCGTCAACGGCGTACGCCACGACTTGGCCAGCGCCATCCTCAACCACGAATACGGCATCGCCACCCGCAACGGCTGCTTCTGCGCCCACCCGCTGCTGCACCGACTGCTGCGCCTCGAGGACACCAGCGTCTGGACCGACGCGCTCGCCCGCGGGGAGAACGTGCCCCTGCCCGGCGCCACCCGCGCCACCATTGGCGTCTACAACACCCGCGAAGAAGTGGAATTGCTCTTCGACGGAATCGAAGCCCTCGCACGCAAATCCTGGAAGGGCAACTACGACACCAGCGACCCCAAGCACGTCATGCCCGCAGGCGCTGTGCCCGTGTCGGTCAAGATTCCCTGTGGGGCCACGTAGGCTAGGCTGCACCTGCCCGACCCAGCGCCGCGATGGCCTGCTCGGTCGTGTGTGGATACACAAGCCGTGCGGCGAGCATCCCGCCGAAGGGCGACACGCCAAGCGGCGCGTGGCCGAGCCTTCGGGCGGCGCCGTCACCGTACAGGACCGCCCGCGTGGTCGCAGCGTCATCGGCATCCAGGTGTCTGCGAGCGACCTGCGCATCAGCCTCCTGTCCCCGCTCTGGCGCCCCTGAAAACGCAGCGGCTCGCGCCTCCTGGAGGAGCATGTCGCGCAGCGTCGTCGGCAAGCCGTAGGCTTCCTGGTGGGCTGCACGGTACACGGCGCCCCGGACGCGGAACGCCGCCAATTCCAGCGAGGGCTTCTCCCGCACCCAAAGTGGGACCGCAGCGAGGCGGCGTCGCAGACCGCCCTTGTCCTCGAATCGCACGGCAGCATCGGTCGCCGCGCGGTCGGTCCAGCCGCCTGACTCGTCGCACAAACAGAAGCCCAGCCGCCACGCTCCGCCAGACAGGGCACCGGCGGCGGCCTGTGCCGTCGTAGGGGCCGCCTCGTCGGCTCCCAGGGTGTGCCACGCCTGCGCCGCCGCCAGGACCCCCTCGCCAGCCATGGGGTTCACGTGACCCACCGGCAACACCACATCGTGGGTGCCGCCCTGCATCCACGCCAGGTAAGCCTGAAACCGGCCGGACCC
>JBFJVP010000094.1:0-8917 GCA_041624075.1 Thermoplasmatota archaeon
CACGGGTACGGGTGGTGGCATGCCGCCGTCTCCGGGCCTCGGGGGTCGGCTGGGCCAACCATCGCGCATCCCGCCAAGGCGACGGTGGCGAGGATCGTCGCCAACGCGAGGGCTTGCCGCTTCACCGCCCAACGAGGACCGACCGGCTATTTGTCCTGGTGGGGCAGTGCAGCGGGTCCTGTGCGAGATTGCGAGTTGCCGATCGGTCCCGTAGGCAATGGCACCGGACAAGTCGCTGGAACGGACCCGCTTGGATGCCGGCCCGCAGCGTCCGTTGCCGGACGCGGGGGCCCGAAGCACGCTGTTGGCGACGTTGAAGTAGCCAGGCCTGCATCGTTTTGCATGGGTCCGATCGAGCTTGCGCGGTGGCAATGGGAGGACTACCGACTTGCCCATGCGTCGAGGCGCAACCTGTTGATTCACCTGGTGGCCGTGCCGTTGTTTGTATTCGGCAACCTGTTGTTCGTGGCCGGCCTCGCATTTCTGACGTGGCTCTGGGTCGATCTGCGGCAAGACTTGTGGCAGGACATAGCCTACGTGCTGGGCGTACTTGGGGCGGCCACCGGCGGACTGGCGGTTTCAGCTGGTGCCATCGCTTGGCAGGGTGCTGGGCACAAGCACGAGCAAGTTCCCCCGAAGCCTTTCGCGAGCTTCGGCAATGCCATTGGGCGAATCTTTCTCGAGCAGTGGTTCACGTACTGGCGCTTCCTGGCAAGCGGCGGCTGGTGGAGCGCCTGGAAGGGGCGGTAGTCTGGGCACGACGGTCAAGCCGCAAACTGGCGCCGGGCTGTGCAGAAAGCCGCCAAGGCTTGGCGCGGTGGGATCAACCCGGGACGGATCCCTTCACACCAGGCACCTTGACCGCCAGCAGCCACCGGTCACGGCGCTGGGGCACGTCCGGGTCGCTGCGCCAATGGGCATCGAAGTAGTCCCAGTCCCAGACGGTTTCGGGACCAACCCACGGGTCTTGGAGAACGATGTGGTCAATGTCGACGTGGGCCACGACGGCGTAGTGATCGGTGTCTTCGTCGGCGAGCCAGTAGCACACGATGACCACGAACCCGTCGGCCATCAGTTGGCCGATTTCACTGAGGGCCGTATCGGTGTGGTGCACGATGGCCTCCAAGCCCAATTCGCCCACGAAACGGTGCAGGACCTTCTGCCGGGTCCCGATGGGTTCCGTGGTCTCCAGTCGATTGGCCAGGCTGCCTTCCTCGATGCGGATGCCCCAAAGGGCGTCAAGCACCATCTTGAGCGCGGCGGGGCCGCAGGTGTAGTCGGTCTCCTGGCGGTGGTGGGGGATATCAACCGGAGAGGATTGCCTGCGCACGCATATGGCGTCTGCGTCCCAACGGAAGAACCCTTGCCTCAGGCGAAACCGCCGTATGCGGCGTCTCCCGCAGGGTCACCTTCCAAGTGGGCGATGTACAATCCGCCCCGATTGGCGGTCACCACATAGCCCTTGGCGACCACAACGTCCCATGAACCGCCGCAGCAGCCGCGCCCTGATTCCCGGTCCCACGGGAGGAACGTGCCCAGGGCGTGGGGCGCGGCCTGCAGTTCAGGGGTGCCAAGATCCAGTACCCAGATGCCGCCGTGGTAGTGGGCCAGGTACACTTTGGAGTCGACGATCTGGAAGTTGTGCAGGCTGAACACGCCATCTTCGCCCTCGAAGTCCGGCACGGCGGACCACTCGGCAATGACCTGGGGGTTGTCGAGGTCGGTGGCGTCAAGAATGAACAGCGCCGGCGGGCTGGCACCCTCCGGACTGGTGACGGCGATGCGGCGCCCCTCGGACTCGAACACCATGCTGGTGTGCAACACACCGTCCCACTTCTCGGAGTTCTCGCCGGCCCAGGAGCCCATCTCGGAGGGCACGGCCGGATTGGACACGTCCACGAAGCGCAAACCCAGGTTCCAGAAACTGACGGAAAGCATCGGGGTGTCGGTCAGCGGGTCCAGTTGGTACGTCATGTCCTGGTGGCCGCTGAAGAAGTGGAGCGCCACGCCCAGCGGGTCGGCGGCGCTGATCCGGTCGACCAGAACATCGGTTTGCTGCTGCACGAACTTGGGCGTCGTGGGCATCCACCGTGCCACTTGCACCACTTCCCGCACGCCCCCCGCTTCGGGCAGCAGGCGACCGACGTAGATGGCATTGTCCAGGGGAGCACAGAACAGGTACTCCTCTTCGTCGATCACGGCGTATTCAACCATGTGGCAGCCAAGCAAAAGGCCAGGCTCCGGCCAGAAGCCGGCCAGCCGGGGGTTGGCCTTGTCGCGGGCGTCGTAGATGAGAACGCCGGGCGTCGTAGAGAGTTCCAGTGCCACGAAGACCCAGTCGCCCGTGTCGTCCACCTTGAGGTCTGCAATGTAGGCGCCCAGAGGCGTTTGATGGTCGGGTGTGGTCACTTCCACCGAGGAAACCACCTCTGGCGCCGTCGGGTCGGTGATGTTGACGATCATGAAACCATGGCCCATGACGCCCACAAACACGTAGTTGCCGGCCACGTCCAATTCGGAGATGGAGCCGGGCGGGCCGTCGTCGCCCAGGGGGTTGAATCCAACGAGACTCATGTTGTTGGCCAAGTCGTGAACGTCGGGGTCGCTGTGGTCATGCCCCAAGATGATGGGGTTCGCCCAGGACACGGAGTCCGCCAGGTCGGTTTCGGGGCTTTCACTTGACAGGCAACCTGCCACACTGGACAGCAAGAGGATGGCAACCACCAGGCGCATGAGCGATCGAGGAGCCCTTGGCTTGAAGTCCATTGTGGTGATGCCAAGCAGCCCCTTGCGCCCGCGGGCCGAGACGGCCACTACTTGCCGATCCCCAGCAAAAGCAGCAGATCAAGGATGAACAACAGTACAATCATGGTCTCCAGCACGAGCGCCCGCCTGTGGTTGGCTTCCTCCTGAGCCAAGTGGAACATGTCCTCCAAGACCTGCGTCTTGTGAGCGACGGCTTGCTGCCACGCCGACAAGCGCAGGCGCTCGTGGGCAGCCCGGTGCAGGCGCTCCGTGAAGCGATCACCAAACGCCTTGCCCGTGGCGTACAGGGGATCCGTGAGGCGCGCGATCTCAACACGCACATGGCTCAGTTCGCGCAGCATCGAGCGCGCCGATCGGAAGAGGCCCCTGCGCGACCACAACCGGTCCAGTGCATCGAAGGACTCATCCAGACGATCATCGAGGTAGCCGTCGTAGGCCCGAAACTCCAGCAGCTCCGCTCGCGCCAACTCCAGCACATCCAGCACGTCGGCGCTGGGGCCCCAGATCACGGCGCGGTCGCGCCCAAGCATCACCGCCCCACCGGCTCGCCGCAGGGTCACCGGCGTGCCATCGCCCCGGTGCGTGCCAAGACCGGCGACAAAGGCCTCTGCCTGCGCCGTGTCGTCGACGGGGCCGGCCAGCAGGCGCAGGTCCCACACTTCTGCACCGGCGAGTGCATCGTAGCGGTCGTGGAGGGCGGGTTCCAGAGCTTGGGTCACCGCTTGGCCCCAGAGTGCCACCGGGTCAGGCAGTTGCACGGGTTCCCAGGGCTCCTCGACAGGGCACGAGACCCGGTAGGCTACGGCACCCACCGAGTGGATGACGAGCTCGACGTCGTAGCCCTCGTGCTGGAACGCGATGGCCAGGGGTGCTCCAAAGGGCCCAAATGATGGGCCGGCACCCCTCACCAAGGGTGCCACTTCGGGGACGTGGCCGAGCACCCGACCCACCTCGTCCAAGTGGAGTACGCCCCCTAAGTCCACGATGGTGATGCGGACTGCCCGCGCCGCCGTCAAGGCCCACCTCCGGCAGGATCGTAGTCAACGCTTGGCGCACGGCGAGTGGACGGAGGCTGCATGTCAGGGCCCGGATGCCCGGGTGGTGCGGCCGTCCACGTATGGGTTCTTGGCCTTTGTGCTGCCGGCTAGCCCTAGTGGCCGTTTCGCCGACGAGCGGCGCTCGGGCCCTCCGGCGCTTCGGCGGTCCGGCGCTCCGGCGCGCCGACAACACCACCCCAACATTCTTCTTCCACCAACGGCGGTGCGTCATGATGCGCGCGCTTGCTGTACTTGCCCTGATCACGCTGGTTGCCGGTTGCACCAGTTCGCCCGCCAACGACGCCAGTGAAGCGAGCGACCCCGTGGAGCCCGCAGCCTTCTCTCCCATCTGGGCCGACACCGACAGCGCCATCCTGCGCCCCGGGGCACCCATCGGCTGGTGCACGTTCAACTTCCTGTTCACCGCCCCCAACGGCACCTACTACGTGGGAACGGCCGCCCACTGCACCGATGGCCCCGGAGAACGGATTCCACTCGTGGGCCACGGTGAAATTGGCACCGTCGTCTACGACTCCAACAACGCCACCGAGTCGTCCACCAACGCAGACTTTGCCCTCATCCAACTGGATGACGGCTTGAACCTCAAATCCAACCCCACCATGGTGAACCACGCCGGCCCCACAGGCTTCGCCACGGATGCCGACGTCGCAGTCGGGGACCGCATCGAGCACCACGGATACGCGACGGTCTGGGGCCAAACCGAGCTCACCCGGGACCGAGAGGGCATCCTCACGGCCTTTGGAGATGACTACTGCGCCGAAAGCCCCGTTTGGTGGGGCGACTCCGGCAGCCCCGTGCTGCACGCGGCTAGCGGCAAGGCACTGGGTATCGTGAGCCGTGCCGGCTGGGTGGACTGCCTGCCCAACGCCCAAGTGATGGGGGCCACGTTGCCCTACATCTTCCGCGAACTGGCTGACCACGGCTGGAATGGCATCGAACTGGCCACGATCTAGCATCCGGGTCGGGCGCGCCGCTGAGCCACAAGGTTAACGAACTCGGTCGCTAGGCAGCATCCATGCGCAACCTAGTGATGGTGAGCCTGCTGGTCGCAACTTTGGCCGGCTGCACCAGCGACGCCCCGGAAGCGGCTGACCAGCCTCTTGGAACCGGATCCCTCGAACCCGTAGGCTACCCCGTGTGGGGTGCGCTGGCAAACGCCACGATCCAGCCGGGCGCCAGTCTCGGCGGCTACTGTACCTTCAACTTCCTCTTCGAAGCCCCCAACGGCACCGGATACATCGGCACGGCCGGCCACTGCACCGAAGAGCTCGGTGAGCGCGTGGAACTGCCCGGCGTCGGTGAAATCGGCACCGTCGTCTACGACTCTGACCTCGTGGACAGCGGCGTCGACTTCAGCCTGATCCTCTTGGACTCGGAGCTCATTGACACCGCCCACCCCAAGATGCTGGGCTGGGAGGGCCCGACGGGTTACATTGAAACCGCCAACCTGAGCGTCGGCGACGAGATCCAGTTGCACGGGTACGGGGTTGTCCTGGGCCAGAACGACCTGACCCGCGACCGCTTCGGCGTGCTGGTCGACTGGACCGAAGACGAGTACAACGTGGACATGCCCGCGGTCAACGGCGACAGCGGCAGCCCGCTGTTGCACGAGTCCGGCCTGGCCTTCGGGATCATCAGCCGCTACGGCTTCGACAACGTGCCCCCGAGCACGGACAGGGGCCCCCTGATGGGCTACATCTTCCGCGAGTTGGCTGCGGCTGGCTGGCACGACGTGCGTCTGGCCACCGTCTGAAGCCGACCTCCCCCTCTTCCCTTGACCCTTTTTTAGCGGCCGCGACCCTTGCTGTGCGTGGCGCAAGGCGCAGCCCACCGAGGCGGCATCCCGGCGAAAACGAGCGCCGATTTCCGGCGACTGCACGCTGCCCCGGGAAGCGCCATTCGGGCGCGATGGTCTGAAGCCACGGAGGCCCAGGACGACGGCGTGGCGGGCGCATTCCGCTCCACGGCCCGCCTGGCGTCCCCATGGAAGGGCGCCCAGTCCAGGACCCCGATCACGATTGGAGCCACCCCTCGCACGGCCGGCCTGACGGTCCACGTGTGGCATGCCGATTCACCAGATCGGCTGGCTCGCAACGGGACGTAGCTGACGGAGGCTGGTTTCAAGGTCAGGGCGGGCTGCTTGCAATGGATCCGCAAGGCGGATTTCCCCCATTCTAGCGTTCAATCTGCTGTTGACGGCGGCAAAGGCTGCCAGGTCGGCAAGGTCCGCCAAGGCGATCACGTAGCTCTGCTTATGTTGCCGTGGGGCGGTCGCACCGCGTGGAGGCAGCATCCCACTACGTTGACCCGGACATCCGCAAAGCCGAGAGCCTTGCACCCGAGGCCTTCACATCCCGCGCCTTCCTGGAGCGTGAACTGGAAACCCTGTTTGCACGGTCCTGGCTGCTTCTTCCCCAGGTGCCGGGCGACACGTTGCGTGACGATAGTCGGTCGCTCGTGGAACGGGTCCGCTTGAATGGCGCACGCACGCCGGTTTCGGTGCTGGACAAGCCCCTGTTTCTGCAACGGGATCGCGCTGGCGTGCTGCGAGCCTTTCCAAACGTTTGCACCCACGCTTGGCACACCCTGGTTGCGGGACCTGAACGAGATCGTAGCCTGGTTTGCCCCCAGCATGGACGCCGTTTCGACACGGCGGGGCGTTACCAGGCACAACCCGGCATGCCCGCGGACCTGCCTGGCTTTCCCCGACCCTGCGACCACCTTCGGGAACTGAAGGTTCATGCATGGAGTGAGTTGCTCTGGGTTTGCCTGGGCAATCCGGCGGGCCCGCCTCCCCTTCAGACTGTCCAAGGCCTGCTGGGTCGCCTGCCCATGAACGACTTGCAACGCCTGAGCGTGGCCGGCGAGGTGCGGGAGGTCGCAGGAAACTGGAAACAGCATGCCTGCAACTACCTGGACTCCCTGCATATTCCCTTCGTCCACAGCCGCCCCGGAGGCCTCAGCGATGCCCTGCACACGGATTCCTACCGGACCGAGGTCTACGACGACGCCGTGCTCCAGTGGGCGTACGCTCGCGATGCCAGACTGGGCTTCGATCCTGACTTGCTGCCCGAGCGCTTCAGGGACGCCGATGGGCGCCGCGTCTTCGCCCTGTGGTGGTTCGTGTGGCCCAACACCACGCTCAACTTCTACCCGTGGGGCTTGTCCGTCAACACGTACGCACCCGTTCCGGGCCGCCCGGACCGCACCCTGTTCCACTGGTATCAGTGGTCGTGGAACCAGGACGCGGCTAAGCGCATGGAGGACTGGCACATGCAAAGTGTCGACGACGAGGATGTTGCCGCGTTGCGCGAGGTTGCCCGGGGCCTGCGCTCCGGCATGGCCGTGAGGGGAAGGTTCGCGCCCGGCGCCGAGGACGCGCCCCACTGGTTCCATCGGCGCGTCTACCAGGAGCTCTTTGACTCTCCCTCCGAGCCGTCCACGAACGCGCCGGCCACATGCGCCCCCTGCTGAACCTGGCGCGCAGCACGCGGCGAGGGGCAAGCTCAATCGAGGTGGCTCGTGGCCAGGAAAACCGCAGCGCCACCTCACCGGCAGCTACAAGCCACCGCGACCGGTTCACCAAGGAGATGATGCCCCGTCAACTGGTGCGGCCCACCGCCGTCCTCGCCCTGCTTGTCTTGTGCACCCCGATGGCGTGGGGGAACTCCGGTGGAACGATCGAGCCGTCTCCTGGTGCCCAGCGCGTCGTTTTCGTGGGCAACAACTGGGAAGGCACCGCAGACGTGCTCACGTTTGACGCCGCCACTGGCAACTTTTCCCGCATCGCCCGCCTCAACATCATTCCCGACCTGGAGGAGCGCATGCAGGAAATCTACCTCGACCCCGTACGGCTGGGGTACTTCCTGGGCATCAGGATGGCAGTTGGCGAAGGCAACGATCAATTCGTGGACGACTTGTACAGCGTCAACGAAGGCCGCACCCTGGTCGTGTCACGGCCAAGCCTGCGCGACGTGATCGGCCTGGACATCGCCAGCGGCGAAATTGCGTGGCGCTTCGTCGTCGACGGCCAGCGCAGCGATCACATGGCCATCAGCCCCGATGGAGCCCATGTCGCAGTGTCTGCGTCGACGGGCAACGTGGTCCATATCCTTGACGTGGAGACGGGAGCGGAAGTCGCCCGCTTCGAATCCGGCGATTCACCCCACGAAAACGTGTACTCCGCCGACGGGAGCCGCATCTTCCACGCCTCCATCGGCCTGGTCTACACGCCCGCTGACCAACCGGTGCTGGACACCACCAAGGGGGAGCGGTACTTCCAGGTCGTGGACGCGGATACGATGGAGATCCTGAGCCGCGTCGACATGGGAGAAAAGCTGGAGGAGGCCGGGTACCCCGACATGAGTGCCGCCGTGCGCCCCATGGCATTGTCCAGCGACGAGCGCGTTGCATACCTCCAAGTGTCCTTCTTCCACGGAATCGTCGAATACGACATCGACGAGGAGCGAGTGCTGCGAGTGGCTGACTTGCCCAACTATGTGCCCGACACGCCCCGGGAGCAGTACCTGCTCGACTCCGCCCACCACGGCATCGCCATGAATGCAGCCGGCGACCAGCTGTGCGTCGCTGGCACCATGAGCGACTACGCCGCCATGGTGGACCCGACAGACTTCACCTACAGGATCCTGCAAAAGCCTGAGGGCGCCAAGCCGTACTGGTCCACCACCAGTGACGATGGGGGCCACTGTTTCATCAGCTGGAGTGGCCTCGACACCATTTCGGCGATCGACTACGCCAGTGGCGAGATCGTTGGCGAGATCGACGTCGGTTACCACCCCCAGCGGGTGCGCACGGGAGAGGTACAAAGCGACTGGGCCGCGCAGCAGGAAGCTCCAGCATAGGAAAGCCGGGGCCGGGCACCCCGGAATGGATAAGTCCGACCCGCCTCTGGCTCGGGCGTGCGAATTTCCGTGGTTCTGTTGACAATCGCGTTGACCGGTTGCCTTGACCCGGTTTCCACCGTGGATGACCGAAAATCTCCTGCTGTGGCGACATCGATCTTCGCAGCCGGTGCCAGCCTGGAAGCACCCTGTGGTGCCTGCATGGAGATCCTTCCCGCGTGGGCCGCCGAC
>JBFJVP010000095.1:0-8893 GCA_041624075.1 Thermoplasmatota archaeon
CTTCGAGCCAACCAGTTCCGGAGCATGGACCGTGGCGGCGAAGCTTGGGCCGCCCGACGCAGCAGCCAACGCCGAATTTGGTTTCAGCATCGCGGTGGACGACGAGCGCGTGCTTGTCGGGGCTCCCACGCGGGGCGGTGGCGCGGCGTACCTGTTTGAGCCGGACGCATCGGGCGTTCTGCAATTGGTCCACCGTTTCGACGGTTTTGGCGCGCGTTTTGGCCACGCCGTGGCGCTGGAAGGCGACATCGTCGTCATCGGTGCCCCGGAAGGCGCCGGGCGGGCCTTCATCTATGAGGGCAGCGGCACCCAGTGGACAAGCGTGCACTTCAACGGTCGAGGCCATAATTTCCGCATGGGACAAGCCGTGGCGGTTGACGATGGGACGGTGGTCATCAGTGAGCCCAACAACGGCGCCAACGCGATCCATGTGGTCGAGCGCGGCACCAATGGCTGGGCGGTGACGCAGATGTTCGTGGGTGCAACCGGCCACCGCCTGTTTGGTTGGTCTGTGGACATCGATGGCCCCCGCATCGCCGTGGGCGCTCCTGGTTCGGGCGGGCCGTTTGCGTTCATCTATGAAGACGACGGGACACAATGGGTGGAGGCGGCGATCCTGGGCGTACCTAGCTGGCGAGCCGGCGACAGCATTGATCTTCGCGGCGATCTGGTCGTGGTCGGTGCTCCGGAACACGACGAGGCCGGATTCCGCAAGGCTGGCGCCGCGTTCGTGTACTTGTTCGACGGCTCCACTTGGAACGATGAGGCGCGGCTGCTGGCCCCTGTGCTGAAGACCGATGATCGATTCGGTTTTGGCGTGGCACTGCTGGACGATTTCGTGATCGTCGGCGGGCGCACCATGGACATGGATGGCTTGGACTCCGGCGCTGTGTTCAGCTTCATGCAAGACTCCGACGGCGACGGCTTGGCCAACGTCCGGGAACGCGTCTTGGGCACCGACCCCCACAACCCCGACACCGACGGCGACGGCCTCAATGACGGGGAAGAGGTGATGCTGGGAACCAACCCCCTGCTTGCAGATAGCGACAGCGACGGACTGGACGACGGCGAGGAAGTGAATATCCACGGCACAGATCCCCTGAACCCTGACACGGATGGAGACCGGCTGAAGGACGGCGACGAGATCTACCGTTACCGCACCGACCCCTTGAAGCCCGACACGGACGGCGACGGCATCCTTGACGGCGACGAGTTCCGACCCGTGCGGTGGACCTGCTCGCTGAGTCAGGCGGGCCAGCCGGTGCGAAAAGGCGTCATCTGCCCGATGGGTGTCGCCTTCAACGCGGGCAAGGCGGTCCGCCTGAACCAGGAGGCAGCGGCAAGCTGCCGGATCATGTGGAACGACGGGCAAGGCTACCAGCGGGCGTCGGGAAGGACCGTCATGCCGGAGGGAGCCGAAATCATCGTCAACTGCAAACGGGACTACACGGGTGAAGCCAGCCTGGTGTTCCGCCCGGTCGTGCCCCAATAGAACCTGATCCTTGCGTCCCGCTAGCCCATCGTCTGCGCCGGCTGCGCAGTCAGGCTACGCCGGGGCCCGATATGACGCAGGGCATTGCAAGGTACACAGTTGGGGCGCAAAGTCGACGCCGGGTGCCCGGCCGGACCTACCCCGGGCACCCGGGCCAGCGCTTATCAAGAAGCCCCATCTCGCGCGCGCAATGGCCGTCACCGCAGTGGTTGGCTCGCAATGGGGCGACGAGGGCAAGGGCAAGGTCGTCGACTACCTCGCCGAACGCGTTCAGCACGTCGTCCGCTTCCAGGGCGGCAACAACGCTGGCCACACGATCGTGGTTGGCGACGACGTGTACAAGTTGCACCTGCTTCCCTCGGGCCTGGTGTCCGGCAAGACCGGAATCATTGGCAACGGCTGCGTGGTCGACCCGCATGTTCTGGTCACCGAGCTCAAGCAGTTGCAGGACCGCGGCCTTGTGTTCACGCTTTGGCTGTCGGACCGGGCGCACCTGATTCTGCCCTACCACAAGTTGCTGGACGGCGCCGAAGAGGCGCTCAAGGAAGGCGGCAAGATCGGCACCACGGGCCGTGGAATTGGCCCCTGCTACGCCGACAAGGCCAGCCGCATCGGCATCCGTGCGGGAGACCTGTTGCACCCCAAGCGCCTGGAGCAAAAGGTGCGCAACAACGTTGCTCTCAAGCAATTGATGCTGCGAGCGTACGGCTCCAAGGAAGAATTGGACGCCGACCAGATTCTGGCTGATCTGGCCGAGATCAGCGACATCCTCAACCCGTACATCACGGACACGGCGAACCTACTCCAGCAGGCAGTGCGCGCGGGCGAAGGCGTGCTGCTGGAAGGCGCCCAAGGGGTGCTGCTCGACCTGGATCACGGAACGTACCCGTACGTGACCAGCAGCAGCATCAGTGGCGCCATGGCTGGCGGCTCCGGATTGGCGCCCCGCGACATCGGCGACGTGGTCGGCGTGGTCAAGGCCTACACGACCCGCGTGGGCGAGGGGCCGTTCCCGACGGAACTGCCTACCACTGAAGGCATCGGCCACCACTTGGCCAGTGTCGGGCACGAGTTTGGGACCACCACGGGCCGGCCCCGCCGCTGTGGCTGGCTGGACTTGGTCGTCGTCAACCACTCGGTGCGCTTGTGTGGCATCAACCAGTTGGCGGTCACGAAGCTGGATGTGCTAAGTGGCCTGGACGAAGTGAAGGTGTGCAGTCACTACCTGTTGGATGGCAAGCGCATCGACCACGTCCCCAGCGACTTGGAGGACTTCGCCCGCGCAGAGCCGGTCTACGAGACCTTTGAGGGCTGGAGCGACTTGGGCGATGGAACGTGGGGGGGCCTGCCCGCCGCCGCGCGGACGTTCCTGCAGTTCCTGCGCGAGAAGACGGGTGCACAGATCAAGCTCGTGGGCACCGGCCCGGCACGGCACCAGACCGTGGTTCGGCAGTAGTCACGGGTGGCGCGCTGGGCGCTCCTGTTTGGGTGGCCTCAGGTTGCCCCCGCAGCCGCTGCAGAAGGCTGCGTCTTCGGTGTCGATGTAGCCGCAGGCGAGGCATCGGACCTGGATGATCGCCTCTGGTTTCTTGGGGGGCGCCGGCGCGTCCTGGCTCCCCTGGCCGCCCTTACCCCGCAGTTCTTCCCAGTAGCGCTTGCCATCGACGGTGCTCTTGAGCACCATGAGACTGCCACCGCCAAGAAGCGCCAGGGCCTTGCCCACCGTGGTTCCCCAGTGGAGGATGGCGCCAAGCAGGGACGGTCCCGCTCGATTCTCCGTGGCGCTGGCTTGGGTTTGGCCCTCGATTTGGGGCACGGGACTCTCGGCCATGGGCGGCGATGTGCCGTCGCCAGCCGGCCTGGTTCCGGGGTGGTCGTCGCCGTCGGCGGGGTTGGTTCCGGCATCCGCTTCGCAGCGGTTGTCGCAGCCGTCGCCGTCGGGGTCGTCGGTGCCGTTGTACGCCAGGCTGCCGAAGTAGAGTTCCTCCCAGATATCTGAGAGGAGGTCCTGGTCGGCGTCGGGAACCAGGGGATCGGTCTTGTGGCTGTGCACTTCCTGGCCGTCCGTGAACCCGTCGCCGTCGGTGTCGGGGTTGAGGGGATCGGTTCCGTGGATGTTGACTTCGTCGCCGTCGCTCAAGCCGTCGCTGTCGCTGTCGGGTTGCAGGGGGTTGAGGCCAGAGCCCAGCTCGTCGCCGTCGAGGACGCCGTCGCTGTCCGTGTCCGAGGCCTGGGGGTCGGTGCCGGCGGCGTATTCGCAGGCGTTGTCGCACCCATCGTCATCGGGGTCGTCCACGGGTGTGCTTTGCGTGTTCTCGAAGTGCCTGCGTTCCCAATCGTCCGGCAGGCCGTCCCGGTCCCGGTCGGGGTGCGCCATTTCAAGTGCGCCGACAACCAGAAGCGACGCCCCCAAGGTAGCCAGAATCAAGGCGCGAAAAGCCAATTGCTTTTTCTTGGCCTGGGGCGCCCGACCAACCCGGCGTTGCATGGCAACCGGACCCGTTTGGTTGCCTTTAGAGCCTGCGCCGTGCGGGGGGAGCCGCCATCACAGGCCAACATCGTCCCAAAGATCTTCAAATCCCGCCACCAGGTCGGCCGGCGGCTGGTACGACAACAGCAACTCCACGGTCGCCGGACGGTCGCACAACTGCACCCAGCGTTCGTTGCCCCGCGCCTCGCGCTGCACCAAGCCGACCTTTTCGAGCTTCTTGACCTGGTACGTTAGGGTCCCGGCGCTGATGCCCATCTCGGCTGCCAAGTCCCCCATGCGCAGGCCCTGTTCGTGCTGGAGCAGGCGGGCAATGGCTTCCAGGGGACGGGCGTGGCGGAGGGCGGCCAGCCGGGCCTTGTCGGCGGTGCCGACGACGCCTTCGGTTGGCCCGGGCGCGTGCACGGCGACGTAGTACCGGACGAAGCCGCCGTCCTTTTGGCGGTTGAGCAAACCGGCGCGCACCAGGTGTCGCAGGTGGTGTTCGGCGCTGGCCGCGCTGATATCCAGGCGGCGGGCCAAGTCGCGCTGGTGCAATCCGGGTGTTTGCTGCACAGCGGCATAGACGCGTCGCCGGGTTGAGCCCTCTTTGCCGCGGGCGCTGGCGCCCAGAACCGCGACGTGCAACAGGGTGGGATGAAACCGGGGCCGCTGTGAAGTCAGCATTTCACTTCTTCACGGCAGCCAGGTAAACCACGAAGACGCCGGCGGCGGTCAGGGTGGTTTGCACCGTGAGCATGCCCTGCAAGGAAGCGTTGGAAAAGAGTCCTGCGGAGGTGCTGAGGCCGGCGGCGGCAAACAGGCCAAAGCCCGCTGCCAGCAAGGCCAGGCGTCCGGCCCGGCTGCGGTGCCACGCCAGGGCGGCGAGCACGGTGAGCACGAGGGCGCCAATGGTGAGGATGGCTGCGGCGGCGTTGAGGAGCGTACTCACGGTCGGAACCTCCGCCTCGCCTCGAAGCCCACGGCCAGGGCGGCAATGCCTCCCAGGACGGCGACTGCGTAGGCGGACGGATTGGCGAGTGTGAAGACCGGGATGAGTGTGACGCCCAGGACGGGGTCGTGGATGATTTCGGCCCCTTGGGGGTAGCTCCAGAACAACAGGCCCGTTGCTTGCTGGGGGTCCACGGAGACGTGGGCACTGGCTTGGACCTCCCGGTCGACGCCGTCAACGGTGACGTTGCGGGCCCAGGAGATGAAGGGCACCCGTTCCCCGGCAACGCCGGCCAGGGCGGGTTCCCCGGCAACTTCTGCAAAGCGCAGGCCGCCAGGGACTTCCACGTGGACTGCCACGGCGACGAATGTGTCGTTGGCGGCAAACGGGAAGTCGCGCACGATAACGTCAAACTTGGCGCCCTCCTGATCGGCGTCCTGGAAGTGGAACCGCAGCGTGATTGCTCCACCCGCAGGCAAGCCATAGGTGACGTCGCGCACGCTGTCGGCTGATGCGTTGATGGCGGGCACGAGGTCTCGGAGGGCGAAGCGTTGCAGAACGGGCTCGGCCAAGTCGTAGGCGCCGTCGCCGTCTTCGTCGCGGAATTCCAGCACGCTTTCCACGTGCAGATCCAGGGGACGAACGCCTGGTTCCTGCACGGCCGTGGAGGCCCGGTCGGCCTGGAAGGAAACTGCGGGCCGGCGGTCTTGGGCGCTGTCTGGCATGGTGCGGAAGCCGGAAGCGTCGTCGTGGACGCGTCTTCCGCGGTTCGGGCGCGGTTCGTCGGCTTCGTCATCATCGCGTTCGTCGTCGCGGTCGTCTGCCTCGCGGTCGCGATCTGAGTCGTCGGGTTCGTCGTCGCGACTCGTTCCGTTGCCCTCGGTGCTCCGGTTGTCCCCATTGCTTCCGTTGCCCCCGTTGCCCGGTCGATCGTCAGCCGGCCGGCCCCCATTGGAATTGTTACCGGATGGCCCAGGACGTGTCCCATTGGTGCTCTCGCCGTCCTGGTCGCCCGCATCCCTGGGCGGTCCGTTTCCGTTTGCGGGGCGGGGGGACTCGGTTTCGTTGTCCTCATTGGAGTGAGGCGGCGCCTGGTCGCGGCGACCGGGTCCGTCGCCAGGTGGTTGATCGCGCCCGCCGTCCGAGCCGTCGGCCAGCGCGAGGGGCATCACCAGCATAAGGGACAGCAGCAGGACAATCAGGCGCATGGATTCGGGGATGGTTGAGGAGGAAAAGGGTGGTTGGTTGGTTGGTGTTCGGAGAGGCCCGGACGCACCGGTACCCGGTTGAAGGGAAGGAAAGAGGAGGAAGAGAGTGGTTGGTTCTGGGGGTTCGCTCTATGCGAGTGGGGATTCGGCCGCGCCGAACCCCATGTGGGAGGCTTGAAGGGAAAGACTCGGGCGTCACCTAAGCGTCGTCGTGGCTGCGGCCGCCTGAGCCATCCCGGCGGCGATCCTCGCTGCGGCCGTCCGCGCCGTGTCCATGGCCCCGGCGGTCGCTAGCCTGGGTGCTGTTGCCGTGGGTGACGTTGCCGTCGTCGCTGCTGGTCCGGTTGTCGGTTTGGTTCTCGCTCGCGCCATGCTTGTGGGCATGGTCAGGGCGACCAGCGTGCTCGGGCTTGCCGTGGGTGCGGTTTTCGCTGTGGTCCGTGTCGGCGTGGCCGCCGTGGCCGTGGCCGCGACCGTGTTCGCCCGCCCGGCCCGGCTTGCGGTCCTTGCAGAAGTCCTCGATCGTCTCGTTCGAGTCGGCGGACCGGTCGCGCAGGTACTGGAGGGGTCGGCTGGTGGCATTGCCGTTCTGGCCCAAGCCGCCGTGGCGATAGGCGTTGCAGAGGCCACCGAGAGCGTGGTCGTTGAAGTGGTGCTCTTGGGGCGGCGCATCGGTTTGGTTGTCGCCGTCGCGATCGTCATCCAGGGCATCCTCGATGCCGTCGCCATCGTCGTCGGTGTCTTCGACATCATTGGTACCGTCGCCATCGGTGTCCTGGTCGGACGTCTGGATGGAAGCGACGAACGGCGTGTAGGTGCGGTTCTCCAGGTCGATGCCCTCATCGAGGCCGAAGTCGACCAGGATGGCAACTTCATCGCCGGAGACTTGGAAGTGCTGGGCAGCGGTGACCATATTGCCCAACACAACCAAGTCGAATGATGTTCCGTTCTTGTCCGTGACATTGACGTCACTGATGGTGATGCGGAGTTGCTCGTAGGAGCCGTGGGGGATCTCGAACTCCCCCAGCAGCGCGCGGGCGTCGCTGGCGTTAAGCGACAGGAGCTCAACCGTGGTGTTGCCGTCGAAGATGGTGGTCCAGTTGCCGGCGACCGAGTAAACTTCGGCCATGGTGAAGCTCACATGGACTGCTGACAACTCGTCCGTTGGTGCGTCCTTGACGTACAGGGACCCCGTGGCCGCCTGGGCGCCGCCGATGCAACCGGACAACGCCATGGCCACGAAGGCAGCCGCGGAAGCAACGGCCAAGGCGTAGCGCGCCGAGACCGGTGAGGGTCGCTCGGTCTTGGGTCGGCGCGAGGCCGGGGGGACGGGTTGTGTCATCAAACCCTGATCGTCTGTCGGGAGTATATAAGGCGGGTCTGGCATTTTTCAAAATGGCCGCTAACGGGCCCTCGCCAGGCATGCCTCCCGAAGGTCTGCAACGGGCGCCATGTCGATTCCCTTCGACGGCCAACCGCCCGATTACTGGTCGATCTCTGCGATCTCGCCTTCTTGGTGCGCCTCGGCGCCGCTCTGGGAGTCCTCAACGACCTCAACCAGCGTCTGGCCAACCTTGGGCGTCATCCTCCAGCCCTGTGGGTTCTCCTTCAGCGATGCGTCCAGGTCGAAATCAAGGATGATTCGGGTCTCCTTATCCGCCTCGACGGTGAAGGGCCGGTTCAGCTTCAGGGTCCCGCTGGGCACGGTGAAGTCGTGGCGCGCGCCGTCGTGGTCGATGCCGTACGCCTCGGCCACGATGATGCGAATCTGGGTGTACTTGCCCGCCGCCAGGTCCTCTTCGCCGAGGAAGGCAGCACGGTTGCCGCTGGCGTTGAGCAGGTCGACATCGATGCCCGCCGAATCTTCGACCAGCGTCTTCCAGCCAGCCGTGGAGTTGTCGGTCTCATTGCCGCCGCTGGCGTGTACGCGGACCTCGGTGAAGACCACATGAATCTCCGCGAACTCATCCGTGGGCGCGTCCTTGACGTAGATGCTGGCGGAGCCGGTGCCTTCAGTGGTGCAGCCGGACAGCGTAGCGGTTACCAACAGCGCTGTGAACAGGGCTTGGACGAGTTTCATCGCGTTCGACGTGGCCCCGTGGTACTTAAGCCCACGTCGTCAGCCACCAAAGGGGTGACCCTGCTGGACACGTGGAGTGGGGGACAGGCAGGCAGCCCGCTGGGGGCTCGCGGACTGCCTGCATTCAAGGGAAACGGCATGCGTGGGTCACCAGCCACGATGCCCCGCCAGATGACTGAGTCGCGGCTGGCCAGGCCGCCAGCGCTACAGCAGACTCACCCATATCAACGGGGCGGCAACGGTGAGGTTGCATGAGCAGCTTGGACCCTGCCGAGGGTCCCGCAACGAGGCAACCAGTGGGACAAGGCGAACAGTTACCCGCATTGGTCAGTGCAATAGCGGCACGTGTGGTGTCAGTCGGGTCTCACAAGGCCGTCCCGGCCTCGGTCCAGACGCCTTGGGCTCATTCTTCGCCCAAGCCGTCCAGTGTATACGACAACCGCTGAGTTCCCTTACCCTTGGACTTGCGGCCCAGCATCTGAAGCTCGCCGATTTCCTTCGTGTTGAGCACGTGGGTGCCGGCGCAGGGGCACAGATCCAGGTCTTCACCGATGCGCACCACCCGGAGTTCGGTGACCGACTTGGGCAGCAGGTCCATGTTGGTGCGGTCCTCGGGCATGAGGGCGTTGATTTCGTCGCGCGTCATGGTGACCGCCTCAATGGGGCGGGCTGACCGGATGATGTCGTTGGCGGC
>JBFJVP010000096.1:0-8825 GCA_041624075.1 Thermoplasmatota archaeon
ACTCGTCCTTGGGTCCTGCCTCCGCCTCTTCTGGCTCGCCTTCTGTTTCTTCCCCCGGTCCTGGCTCGTCCCCTGGTCCTGGCTCGTCCCCTGGTCCTGGCTCGTCAGCTGGCCCCGGTTCGTCGGGCTCCCCTGGCAAAGACGCGGGATCGGGAGCGGCCGCCGCGCCGCCGTGGATTTGACGGTGATGCGGGGACAGGATGGCGAGGCCCGCCGCATCGAAATCGTCACGGATGTTTTCGTTGATCGTGGAAGCAATGCGAGCCATGCTGTTGGGCTTGTCCGTGTACGCATTCACCTCGTACACCACATAGAAATCGTCCAATTCCTTCTGTAAAACGAACGGCGCCGGGTCGGCCAGGACACCTTCAGCCCGGGCGGCTGCACCGATGAGCAGTTCGTACACGCGGCGCCAGGCAATGTCGTAGCCCAGCGACACTTGCACCGGCACGATGACGCCCTCCACTTCCGACTTCTGGCTGTAGTTGACGATGTGGCTGCCCAAGACGAGCGCATTGGGGATCGCAATTTCCTCGTTCTTGATCGTCCGGATGCGCGTCACGAACAGAGCCCGCTCGACCACATCGCCAAGGGTTTCAGCGATGCGGACCCGATCGCCGCGCTCGAACGCGCCGGTATAGGTAAGCACGATGCCCGAAATGATGTTGGCCATCGCAGAAGATGCGCCCAAGGACACCAGCAAGCCAACGAAGAGGCTGATGCCCTGGAAGGCGTCGGTGGATGCGCCGGGCAGGCGGGGAAAGATCAGGATGGCGCCAAACACGATCAAGACGAATCGGGCCAGCTTGTACGTTGGAACCGCCCAACTGGGCTTGAACTTGCCCAGCTTCAGGCGCCCGCGACCAACCTCCATGAACAGGGGCCTCAGCAAGCGCAGCGCGATGAAGACCAGCAGGGCCGAAAACAGTACGAAGCCCAAATTCGGCAGGTAATCCACGAAGGCCCGCCCTGCGCCAACCAGCATTTCCCATACGTAGTTCTCGATGGCAATCCGAAACCGATCGGTCGTCACCGACGCGGCCAGCGCAAAGGGCAGGTAAGCCAGGACGAGAAGGATGGCTCCACCGACGCGGGCGAAGCGGATGAATGACCGGGTGGGCGCCAGCAGCCACGAAAACCGGGTTGGGTCCGCCTTGCTGCGCTCCGCCAACCAGGCTTCCAGGATTCGAGTGGACCAGAACAAGGCAATGAGGGCGATTGCCAGGATAGCGGTTGCAACCAGTGCGAAGAGGACGCCGGAGGAAATGGCCATGGGTGGCTCCGAAGCCAGGGTCAGCAGTCGCCCAGGCTCCAGCAGCAAGACACCCCCGCAACGCATAGATGTTGGTGAGTCAGCAACGAGTTCGGTTCCCAGCTGGACGCCAGCAACTCTGCGCTGCCCAGCCAGGCCCTGGCGGTGCAAGAACCACAACGGCCCACGCTGCCATGGGTGGCCCCGTCCCTTGGGCTTTCAAGCACCAAGTCCATGGGGCCCCATGGAGTCCCTGCAGCAATGGATGAACGCAGGCTCCCGCATACGGCTCGATGGATTGGACGGCCCCGTCGAGATTTGGCACCGGATCGGGGGCGACGGACCCGTAACCACATATCTCCACGGCTTCCCAACCAGTTCGTGGGACTGGGCCAAGGTGGCGCCTCTCTTGCCTGCCGGCCGCCGGCTGTTTGTCGATCACCTGGGCTTTGGTGATTCGGACAAGCCCCACCGTGCGTACTCGTTCCAGGAGCAACTCGGCCTCCTGATCCAGCTATGGAAGCGACTGGGGGTCCGCGAAACGGCCCTCGTCGTGCACGACTATAGTGTCTCCATCGCCCAGGAGATCCTCGCCCGCCACTTGGAGGATGCGTGGACCGGGCCCAAGATCACGGGAATCCTGTTTCTCAACGGCGGCCTGTACGCCGACCTCTACCAGCCGATGCGGATCCAGAAACTGCTGCACAACCGCCTAACCGGTCCCCTGGTTGCAGGCCTGATTCGACGCAGCACCTTCGAGAAGGCGTTTTGCAGGGTCTTCGCCAAGCCCCCCAGTCAGGACGAATTGGAGCAGCACTGGAGCAGCATTGAGCACCGGGGCGGCCGGCGCGTGTACCACCTCATCAGCCGCTACCACGACGAACGCGCCGCCCACGCCGAGCGCTGGAGCCTTGCCCTTCGTCGCTCACCCGTGGCCCTGCGGTTCGCTTGGGGCATGCTGGATCCGGTGTCGGTGCCCGCCATTGCACACCGGCTGCGCGACGAGGTGCCCGGGGAGGTGGTCACCTGGGACGACATTGGGCATTACCCCCACCTGGAAGCCCCTGCGCGCGTTGCCCAGGAGATTGGCCGGTGGCAACGGGAAACGTCCATGGCCACGGCGGCGCCGCAACCTGTTGGGTGACAATCGACGCGTGTCGGGGTGTACAGCGTATTGCCTGGGCCGCGCTGGGGAGCCTGCGGCCCTTTGGACCCGAGGTCCAAGCAATGGCTTGGGTCGCTGGGTCCCTTGGGCGGCCTTCCTGGGGGGCTTAAGTAGCAGAGTGGTCCGATTGTGATCCATGCCCTCCCCGACGCTGGCCAGCGCGGGTGCGGAGCGACGAAGCGCGCAAGCCGCAAGTTCCCCGGCGAGACTGGCCCCATCTCCAGCGGCCTTGCGTAGGGGCAGTCTCGTAAACCTGCCACAGGGGGTCTAGCTTGGCACGCATCCTGGTCGTGGAGGATGAACGCATCGTCGCCCGCGACATTGAGGCGACACTGCAGCAGTTGGGCTACGATGTGGTCGATACGGTTGGAACGGGCGAGGCGGCCGTTGAGGCGGTCAACCGCCTGCGGCCAGACTTGGTCATGATGGACATCCATCTGGGCGACGGCATCGATGGCGTGGAGGCCGCCGAGCGCATCCGACTGCGGCACACGACGCCTGTCATTTTCCTCACGGCGTTCACCGACGCCGAAACCCTCTCTCGCGCCAAGATTACCGAGCCGTATGGGTACATCGTCAAGCCCTTCGAGGACCGCGAGGTGCATACTGCCATTGAGATCGGCCTCTATCGCCACCGGGTCGAAGCGGAAGTGGCAAGGCTCAACGCATGGCTTTCGACGCTCTTGCGTTGCATGGGCGACGGGGTGATCGGCTTGGATGCCGCCGGCAACATCAATTACCTCAACCCGAAGGCGGCCGAGATGCTGGGCGTTTCAGCGGACGACGCAGGGGGCCAACCCTGGCCCGACGTCCTGGTGGGAGCCCAACCACGAGACCAGGAAGCCTTGGCCGCCGCCATTGCCTGGTCGGCTTCGGTGGGGGGGCGAACGGGGTTGCCCCGCGGCACCCGGATTCGTTGCGGGGACGACGTGGTTCCGGTCGGTGCAACGGTGACTGCCACTGTGGATGGGAGCGGAATCAGGACTGGCACGGTGGTGGTTCTGCACGATCTTCGCTTGGCCGAGCAAGTGGGCAAGTTGAAGGTGGAAGTCAACACCCTGAGGCAGCGCCTGCAGGCGCGGGCGAGTCAACTGGTGTGATCGGCGGTCCCTGTGCTCGACGCTTATTCTCGCCAAACGACGAAGTCGCCCAGTGGCTTGCGTTGAAGATCGGGCACTTGGCAGTCCCGACTGGGATACCCGAGCGGGATGACCAGGTAGGTGCGTTCGTTGGCCGGCCGGCCCAGCAAGTCGCGCAGGAAGTTCATCGGGCTGGGCGTGTGGGTCAGGGATGCCAGGCCTGCCTGGCGCGCGGCGGCCAGAAGGAAGCCTACGGCGATGCCCACGGATTCGTTGACGTAGTAGTGCTTGGACTTGGAGCCGTCGGGGTGGAGGGCGTAGTCCTGGGCGAACACAACGATCACCCAGGGGGCGTCGGTCAGATGGGTCTTCTCCCAATCTGTCCCCAGGGGCGCCAAGTCGCGTAGCCACTCCTGGGGAGCCATCTCGTCGTAGAAGCGCTTCTCTTGCTCCTCGGCCGCTTCCCGTAGCTTCCGCTTCAAGTCCGCCGCAGCGACAGCGACGAAGGTCCAGGGCTGCTTGTGGGCCCCCGAAGGCGCCGTGCCAGCAACGTGCAGGATCGCTTCGATCATCTGGCGGGGAACCGGGCGGGTCTTGTCGAATTGGCGCACGGTGCGCCGGCCATCCATCCATGCCGCAAACTGCCGGACTCGCTCCAGGCCTTCCGCCGTTGGCACGTTGGTTGGCTGGTAGGGCACGAACGCTGCTTCCTTCTGGGACTCCACGCCCGCTGACGGGTGGCCCTCCTCATGTGTCCACCGGCGTGTGCGTTACGACCCGAAGGCCCCAAAGCCTGCGGCTGCACCAGAGTAGGTTCCGGCCAAGCCCAGGGCGAGCACGTAGTGCACGCCATTGACCAAGGTGCCCTGCAGGTCCAGATCCTCCCCGGAGAGCGAGAAGCTGACAACTGGCGGCCCGAAGCCGCAACTGCCAACCAGGCAACGGTCATTGGAGCTCAGAATCGTCATCGTTACAGGAATGCTTTCGGTCACTTCTGCGCCGGGCAGGCCGTACGTGATGCGAGCGGTTCCGGGACCTTCGCAGATCGGGAACGCGATGCGCGCCGGCACCGGCCCCTCGGGTGTGGTTACGAAGCCGGCTTGGCCACCGATTCCCGGGCCAAGGTGGCATGCTTCGGCTCCAGGCGCCAGCAGGGCGAGGACGACAAGCGGCACGACGCGAGTGGCAAACATCACAGATCGGGAAACAATCCGTGACCTTGCGATAAACTTGGCGCGTGTGCAATCCCGGAGAATGCCGGGCCCACGCTCAGCCAGCCCCTGCGACCGGCCCGGTCATGGCCCCGCAGGCCGCGGTGGCCGTGTGGCCCCGTTATCCTGGGCGGCCCCGTTGTCTTATCAGTCACCGCCACTGTTGCCGGCTGTGAATCGCGTCTTCGCGGCGATCCCCGCGCTGATCCTGCTGCTCGCCGTGCCGACCCCTGCGGACCCCGTGGCGCAACCGGTCACGCAACCCATGTGTCCAGGCGCTCCCGAGCCCAGCCTCGCCTTCCAGTGGGACAGCCAACTGGAAAACCTGGCCTTCGACGACCGCGGCAACCTCGTCGTGGTCGATCTGCATGGCGACCGTCTGCTGTGGCTGCGCGCAGACGGCCTGGAAGGAGTCTTGGATCTGCCTGCCAGCCACGGGATCGTCTACAACCCCCACGAGAGCCGGTTCTACGCCACAGGTGTCTTGGGGGCAATGGCCGGCCCCGCCGGCGTCGTATCCTTCCAACTGGCTGACGGCTTCGCGGATTTCCGCCCACTCGCCGAGGGGCTTCGCACCGTCAACGGCATGGCATTTGGCCCCGATGGCGCCCTCTACGCCAGCGATCCCCTTGCAGCGTCACCGCCTTACCTGCAGCGCATCGAACCCAACTGCGACTACGCTCCCTGGAACGACCGGTATGGCCCCAATGGCTTGTGGCCAGCTGACGGAGGCCTGTACGCAGCCATCACGGGAGACCAGTCCAGCCCCATCGTTCACATTGGCTTCGACGGCGCGCAGCGAACCGTTGCCCAGTTGAGTTACGGCGCAGGCACCCTCGCCCCAGGGGTGCATGCACCTTCCGGTCCCGCCGTCCTCATGCCCAAGGGCCTCGACGACCTCACTGTGGGTCCCGATGGGTCGCTCTACGTTGCCGCCCACCTGGCTGGCGAGGTCCTGCGGGTCGACCCGGCCGACGGTTCTGCATGCGTGCTAGCCAGCGGCTTCAAGGAGCCAACCAGCCTGCGCTTCGCCCCCGACTCCTGGGGCGAGCATGCGGGCGACCTGTACGTCACGGACATGGGCGGCGTGGCCGTCACGGCGCTTGTGGGCCCCGGTCAGGGCGCGCTCTGGCGACTCGATACGGCTTGACCGCCCCGGTCACCAGGCCCCTTTGCCCTGACGCCCCAAGTGAGGCCTATCCATTCCTGCCATCAACCCCGCGGTCCCTGGGTGGACCTAGCCTCTTGTTTTTGTGCAGGCCAAGGCCACTTGGTGTCGTGAAGCGTTCAGGGCAAACCGCCGAAGGCATGTCTCTACAGCTACGTGACCTGCCAGCAGCCGCGTTGGTCCTCGACTCGCAAGGTCGCATTACGGCCGTCAATCAAGACGCCATGAAGCTCCTCGGCCAACTGGCCATCGTGGAAGGCCAGAAACTGGCCGAGGTTGTGCCCGACCTGGCGTCCTTGGCATCGCGATCCCCTGACAAGGCCTCGAGCCCCATCATGGCCCGCATTCGCCCCCGCGCTCCCGGCACCCGGGCCAAGATCGTCGAAGCCGTCATCAGCAAGCAAGGCCCCCAGGGGCGCCTAGTGTTGCTCCACGACATCACCAAGCGGCAGCGCGAACTTGAGCGACTGCGACGCAGCGAACGGCTCATGGTCGACACCCAGGGCGTGGCGCACATGGGAACCTGGGAATGGGACCTCTCGGAACCAACAGCGGTCTGGTCGGATGAATTGTACCGCATCTATGGTCTGGACCCCGGCAGCCACGTCCCCACGTACGAGGACTACCTGACCCGCGTGCACGAAGACGACCGGCAACGCGTCATCGATGTCACCAACGAGGTGATGCAGAACCACAAGCCGTACAGCCACGACGAACGCGTCTTCCGCCCAGATGGTGAAATGCGGTGGCTGCACACCTGGGCCGAGCCAGTGCTGGACGACCATGGCAACCTCGTCCGCTTGATTGGCATCTGCCAAGACATCACTGACCGCAAAGTCGCGGAGGACGAGGTTCTTCGTCGATTGGAAGAAAAGGACGTTCTGCTCAGGGAAATCCATCACCGCGTCAAGAACAACCTGCAGGTGATTGCCAGCCTGCTCAACCTGCAAAGGCGACGGCTCAGGGACGAGGACGCCCGCGAAAGCTTGGAGGAAAGCCGTCAACGCGTGCGGTCCATGGCGCTGGTGCACGAGACCCTCTACAAGTCCCACGACCTGTCCAAGCTGGACTTCTCCGCGTACCTGCGACAACTCATGCGGGACTTGCTTCGCTCGTACGGCGCCAGTCAGGTCCAGTTGGAGGTTGATGTGGGCGAGCAGCCGCTTGATGTGGACACGGCCGTCAGCGCCGGCCTGCTGGTCAATGAATTGGCCGCCAATGCCCTGCGCCACGCTTTCCCGTCGGGCAAGGGGCGCCTGAGAATCGAGTTGAAGTCGGTCGAGGCGGGTCGAAAACTCATCATTGCCGACGATGGCGTGGGATTGTCCGAAGGTTTCAACCCTGAGGCCAGCGAAGGCTTGGGGCTCCACCTGGTTCTAAGCCTGGCCGACCAGCTCAATGCCAAACTGGAGTGGGGGCAGAGCCCCTGGGGAGGTGCCCAGTTCAGCTTGACGATTCCCCAAGCGCCTTGACCGCCGGGCGTCTGCACGGGCCGTGGTGCAAGCCAACCGCTTGTGGGAAACCGAGCCTCGACGGCGCACCTGTCTGGCGACGGTGACTGCCGTCTCCGGTGACGCGTTCACGTTGGACTCATGCCTGTTCAGGCCTCGCACCCGGGCCTACCGGCACGGCCAACGAGCCGACCAGGGAACCGTCTGGATTCGCGGCGAGAAGCGGCGATTAACGACTGTCTACGAACAGAAGGCACAGGTGTGGCATCGGCTACGGGGAACCGTCCCGCAGGTTGGGGACCAACTCAACTGCCACTTGGATGCACAGCGGCGAGACGAAGACAGTCGCGCCCACACGGCACTTCACCTGATGCTCGCCGCCCTGCAGCGACAAGCCGGTGCCCGCCTGGCGGCCGATCCGGAAGTCAAGGGGGGCGGCAAGTTCCGCATCGACCTCGCCGAAGCCTTCGTGGCCCCAAAGGTGCTGGCGGGCGCCTTGGCGCAAGTCAACGCCTGGGTGGACGCCAATCACGCCGTGCACCGCTTCCATGTCGCAAGGGATGAGGCCATCCATCACCTGGATCCGCAACCGTTTGCCGACGAGCCCTACCCCGGCCCTCCCACCAGCCTGAGTGCCGTCGAAATCGAGGGCGTTTGCCGCTACCCTTGTGATGGTACCCATGCGGCTCGCACCCAAGACGTGGGTCGTGTGGTCCTGCGCGTGGCCAAACCGGGCAAGCTGGGCTTTACCTTGGTGGGAGAAGTTCCTAGGCAACCTTGACCGGCCATCGCTAGGCCCCCTTGGCAGCCCAAGGCCAAACCCTGTGCAGCTCCGGCGCCCCGGCGCCGTGCCCTCGGCTGCTGAGTTCGTCCCGCCTGTCAATGACCGCCTCCAGCGCCAGCGTGGCGACCAGTGCCAGCCGGCAGGACCTTGAATCTGGGCCCTCCATGCCGGGCTGCGTGCTCACTCTCGACATGGTCATCGTGCTCGCCTTGGCGGCCACGCTTGGCGTGCTCTTCTTCCGCGAGGTCCTACCGATCCCGCTCACGGCTCTGCTGGCGGCAATCGTCCTCATGGTCGTCGGCATCCTGACCCCAGAGGAAGGGCTGTCGGGATTGAGCAACCAGGCGACAGTCGCGGTGATGGCCATGTTTGTCCTCTCCGCGGGCATCCAGAGAAGCGGAGCCGTGGACGTGATCACGCGACGGCTGAGCAAGTGGGCTGGCGGAAACCACCGAAAACAGATCCTGTCCCTGGGCCTGGCCGCTGGGCCCATCTCGGGCTTCGTCAACAACACGCCGGTTGTTGCCGTCATGATCCCGGCAGCAGTCCACATGGCTCATGAGGGCAAGCAGAGCCCCAGCAAGTTGCTGATGCCGCTAAGCCACCTGGCCATGCTGGGTGGCTTGCTGACGATCATCGGAACCAGCACCAGCCTTCTGGGCAACGCCGTGCTGGAACGCCTCGGGTACGAGCCCTTCGCGTTCTTCGAATTCAC
>JBFJVP010000097.1:0-8797 GCA_041624075.1 Thermoplasmatota archaeon
AAGTGGGTCCGGCCAGATTCGAACTGGCGATCTTCGCCATGTCAAGGCGACGTCATAACCATCTAGACCACGGACCCGTGGTGCAGTCCCCACCAGGGGGGCGAAGCCGCCCAATTGGGCCTCCGATATAACTGCTCCGTTGAGGTGCGTCAGTCCCGGCTGCTCATGTCGTGCCGGCGCCAGTCCTCGAAGACATCCTTGATGCGACCCTCAAGGTCCGCCTTGGCGGCACGAACGATGTTGCGCATCTTGCGCAAGTCCTTGGAGGCACTCTCGTAGGGCTCGGAGTCGGCAAGGTAGCTGTTGATGACCTCAAGGGGGTTCTCCCACTTGACCAGGTCCTTGACATCCTCCACCCTCTCCTCTAGGGCTTCGGCCACCAGGCTGGTCATTTCGCCGGCCATCTCCATGTAGCCCGCCACCAACTCTTCCGGCTCGGGGTCGTCGGGGATCTCCTCGCCCGCAGCCTTGGCCTCGAACGCGATCACCGCGTCGGTCAACTGCTTCTTGACATCGCGCAGTTGGTCCCGGAGTTTCAAAAGGCCGTCCTCAATGAGGCCCTCGGTGTTGGCCAGGAAGTTGTCGAGCGCCGCGATCTGGTTGTCCCACATGTACAGCAGTTCCTCCTTGGCGCAGGGGCGCCCGGCCAATTCGGTTGCATTCTTCAGGTGGGCGTCGGCTTGCCGCCGCAACTCTTCGACGCTCGGGTCGGTCACAGGCGTCGAACCCGGGATGGGCCAGATAAAGGGCACGCTAGGCGCCTGGCGCGTGCAAGGCGGCCTGACGCGCAGCAAGCGGGCGGTGGTCTCAGGCGTACAGGGCCTCGCCGGCTCCGAGTCCGGGCTGCAAGCTGGCCAAGTCCAACTTGCGGATCGCGGCGACGAAGTCGGCGTGGGTGATGGTCGCCCGTTCCTGGCGCAGGGCGCGCATGCCGGCCTCTGTACACAGGGCCTGGATGTCGGCACCCGTCGAGCCGCCCAAGTGGGGAACAAGGGCGGCCAAGTCCACATCGCCTGAGAGGCTCATGCCCGCCGTGTGCAGTCGCAGGATGTCCAGTTGTCCCTCGGGCGAGGGCAGTGGAACGTCGATGATCCGGTCGAAGCGGCCAGGGCGCGTGATGGCAGGGTCAAGGATGTCGGCGCGGTTGGTGGCAGCCAGGATGCGGACGTCGCCCCGGTCATCGAAGCCGTCGAGTTCAGCAAGCAACTGCATCAAGGTGCGCTCCACCTCCCGGTTGCTGGCGTTGCCGTCGTCGGTGCGACGCGCCGCGATGGCGTCGATTTCGTCGATGAAGATGATGCTGGGGCTCTTTTCGCGCGCCAACTGGAACACCTCGCGCACCCGGCGGGCCCCCTCGCCGATGAACTTCTGCACCAGTTCGCTGCCCACCAGGCGGATGAACGTGGCGTTGGTGGCGTGGGCTGCCGCCCGGGCCAGCATGGTCTTGCCGGTGCCGGGCAATCCCTTGAGGAGCACTCCCTTGGGGGGACGAATGCCCAAGCGCTCGTACAGTTCCGGCCGCGTGAGGGGGTACTCCACGCTCTCGCGGATCTGCTGGATGACGTCCTCAAGGCCGCCGATGTTCTCGTAGGCCACGCCGGGCCGGTTGGTCACCTCTGCGGCAGACACCAAGGGGTCCCGGCTCGATGGCAGGACGCCGACGACGGTCAGGTTGTTCTGGTTGAGGCTGACGCGCGTGCCCGAGGAGAGCTCGCTTCGCTTGACGAAGTCGGCCACTGGAACCACGAAGTTGGGCCCGGTGGTGCTCTTGATGACCACGCGCCCGTCGCTGAGCGTGTCCAGGATGGTGCCAACGATCAGTGGAGGGTGCTTGATTTTCTCCAGTTCGACCGTGAGGCGCTGGACTTCCCGTGTGAGTGCCTGTACCTCCTCCCGGAGGTGGCGCACCTCCGTGTCGGCCTTGCGTTTCTGTTCCCGAAGGTCGGCGTTGCGTTCCTCCAGGTGGACCACCCGTTCGTCGGGCGACATTTCTGGGAGGGTACGCTTGCGAGCAGCCACGGGCGACTCCAGGACCATTGATTGAGGCGATGGCTTTATGGCTTGTCGTTGGCCACTACCCAGCCAAGCGGGGTGACCCATCATGGAATGTGAGATGTGCGGAAAGCCGATCGCCACCAGGAAACACCTCGTGGACGGCACGATCATGAACCTGGGAACCTGCTGTAGCAGGTACGGCACTCCTGTTGGGCCGTCGGCTGCTCCGGCGGCACCGGGTAGCCAGGGGTCCATCGAACAGGGCTTGGCCCGGCGCGCCCAGAGGGGTCGCAGCAAGGACATCTTCGATGAGGAGCGCCTGGAACTGGTGGATGATTATGGCAAGCGCATCCGCGAGGCCCGCGAGCGCAAGGGCATCTCCAAGGAGATGTTGGGTGGCAAGGTGGCTGCCCGGGTTCCCCAGTTGAACCAGATCGAGGCGAACCACTTGCGGCCCAGCGACGCCTTGGCCAAGGCCCTGGAGCGGGAACTGGGCATCAAGCTGTTTGAGGCGGTCGAGGCCGCAGCGCCCAAGCCGGCGCCGAAGGCCAGTGGAGCCGGGCTGACCATTGGGGACTTGCTCAAGAACGCCAAGAAGAAGTAGTCGCGCTGGCGGCGTCTGCCGGCCGGACTGCTTGCCGAGCCATGCCCGCGCCCCCAAAGCTGCCTTCTGGGGCAAACTCCGTGGCAGTTTCGCAACGGTGTGGAGGTTGCCCTGTCAAACGTTCCCACATAGCTCGAAGTCCGATCCTTTTGTTGGTTGGGGGAGGTTTTGTTGCTGAGGTCGCTGCCCGTGCAACCGTGCCTTGGCCCGGGCGGGGCGCGTCCCGTCCAAGGGACCTTGACCCACCGCCTTGATGATCTGTAACGCCGTGGCAACCATGTGGAAGCCGATCCGGTTCGAACCACGGCACAGCACCTCGCAGCAGGCGGCCTGGCCTGCTTCCCGACGGAGACTCTATGGAGCTTCAGTTGCCGAGCCGCCGACGCCGACGCCGTCGGGCGCATCTTCGCTGCCAAGGGTCGGCCCGAAGGGGTTCCGCTGGCCGTCGGCGTTGCCTCCTGGGGGCAGGCCCGGGATCTGGTCGAGTCGACGCCGCTGGCCGAAGCGCTGGCCAAGGCGTTCCTGCCGGGTCCTCTGAGCCTTGTGCTAGAGCGCCGCGATGCCACGCTGGCCCATGTGGCGCCCGGCCTTCCCACCCTGTCCATTCGGGTCCCCGATCACCCGCTGGCGACGGCTCTGCTGCGGCAGACGGGGCCCCTGGTCATGACGAGTGCCAACCGCCACGGCCAGAGTGACCCAATTACGGCTGCGCAGGTTCGGGCTGCCTTGGCGCATGTGCCAGACCTGGTGGTGCTGGGGGATGGCAGCGTGCCCGGCACGGCCTCGACCGTCGTGGATGCAACGGGCGACAAGCCAGTGGTGCTACGCGAGGGCATGGTTGGTCGTGCCCAACTGATGGCGTGCTTCCCCTAGGCCGCCTGGCAGTACCGGCCCAGTCCGGCCGGCGCGGGTCGTGCCCAATCGTTATGACTGCCAACCGGGTGGACGCGCCCGTGCCCGCGATCGCGTCCGACGAAGACTTCCAAAAGTGGCAACGAGCAGGCCAGGTTGGAGCCCAGGCATTGGCCCATGGGCGCGAACTCTGCGTGCCAGGCGCACGCCTGACCGATGTCGTTGGCGCCGTCGAGGACTTCATCCGCAACGAGGGGCTGATTCCTGCTTTCCCCTGCACGGCCAGCATCAACCAGTGCGCTGCCCACTTCACGCCCACGCACGACGACGACACCGTGTTTCGGGAAGGGGACCTGGTGAAGCTGGACTGCGGCGCGTGCCTGGATGGCGCGTTGTCCGACAATGCCGTCACCGTGGAGGTGGGTGCCCCTGCCTCGGGCGGCGAACACCAGCGGCTCATCGAGGCAGCCGAAGCGTGCCTGGAGGAAGCCGTTGGCATCATTGGGCCCAACGTGAACCTACAGGACGTTGGTGCCGTCATCGAGCACACCGCCAAGGATTTCGGCTTCCGCACGATCCAAAACCTGACCGGCCACAGCCTTGAAGCGTGGAATCTGCACGCGGGCCTGACGGTGCCCAACGTCGCCATGAAGGTGCACCGGCGCCCGCGCATTGGCGACGTGCTGGCTATTGAGCCGTTTGTGACGACCGGCACGGCGGGTCGCGTGGAGAACTCGGGCCCAGGCAACATCTACCACTGGCAGAACGCCAAGCCGCTGCGCCTGCCCACGATGAAGCAGTTGCAGACGCAGATCCAGCGCCGCCACCCCAAGTTGCCCTTTGCCGAGCGGTGGCTGACCGACGCCATTGAGCCCAAGAAGCTCAACTTCAATCTGATGCAACTCCAGAAGAACTTGGCCATCAAGCACTATCCGGCGCTCAGCGAGGGCTCCGGCGGGATGGTGTCCCAGTTCGAGTACACGGTGGTTGTGACGGCTGACGGGTGCGTCGTTACCACCGACGTCGAGGGTGCCCGGGTGCCCGAACTGAACTGACCGGGCCGTGGGGCCCGGCCAGTCCAGGCTGCTGCCTAGTCTTCTTCCTCGTAACCGCACTTCTTGCAGAAGCGGATTACGAACCGGCCCTCGACGCGGTAGTCCAGGGAGCGGCCGCAATCGGGGCACACGTGTTTGCGCACGCCAGCGCGCAGAACCGTGTCGCCTTGGTCGTCGAAGTCGTCGTTGAACAGCTCCTCATCGGATGCTTCGATCTCGTCATCGCCCACGGTGGGACCTCGCACCGGCGAATCCGGGTCGGGTAGAAAACGCCTCGGTCCCGGCCGCTGGGCCGCTTATGCCCTCCATGGCCCTGCTGACTGCCCGTTGGGCCTTGGGCCAGGGGGTGCGGTTAGTCGATCTCAATGCGCACGCCAGCTTGGTCCTGGACTTGTTTCTGCACGGTGACGTCAAGGATGCCGTTGGTGTAGGTTGCCTTGGTGGTCGACGGGTCAACCTTGGTGGGGAGGCGGACACGCTTGTGATACTTGCGCAGCTCGGTGTCCACGCTGATCTCTAGCACATCGTCGGTCATGTGGACGTTGATGTCTTGCTTATCGACGCCGGGCAATTCCATGGTGATGGCGACTTGGGTCGGGTCTTCGATGACGTCGGTCAGGGGCTCGCGGTCGTCGCTGACGACGCTTGGCACGGCGCTTCCAGCCTCGCGGCGAACGGCGGGCTTGTTGCCAAACGAGCTGAAGTGGGGCTTGCCGTCTGGGCCCATGCGCACGTTGAATCCGGCGACGAAGCCCTTTGAGGGGTCTTGGCCCATGTTCTTGAAGGCCTCCTGGAGGTTGCGCTGCATCTCGTCGAAGAGTTTCTGGAATTCGCTGGGGTCGATTCCCATGTTGCGAAGCCATTCATCCATGCCACCGCTGCCCAGGGGTCCGCCTGGACCACCGGCAAAGGGGCCCCCTGGTCCAAACGGGCCTTGTGGGCCGAAGGGATTACCGCCGGGGAAGTTGCGAAAGGGATCTTTGGGGTTGTCGTTGGAGTCTGTCATCGTCGCGAACATGGTTGGTGCTTCTACAAGTACGTAATGGTTGCCTGGTGGCTGGTCCCGAGGCCCAAGGCCAACGGGTGTTCGACTCTGGTTAAGGACCAGAGGTGCATCAGGCGCCTGTGGGAGCGCCCCAATCCAGCGCCCACCGGTGTGGCTCCATGCGCAGCCAAGCGCCCCGTTGTCACCATCTTCAATCCGACTACCTGGCCGCGAACCTTCGACGATGGCGCAGCGTGATTTAAGTACCAAACAACAAGCTCAAGGTGCATCCATGACTTCGATCCCATTCCACCGCGCCGCCGCTGCGCTGGCCATCGTGGCTCTCTTCGGCTTGGGGGGCATCCAGACAGGGACTGCCCACGGGCTGAGCCCTGGGCTCGCTGAGTTGGGTTCCGGCGATGCCGCTAGCGTCGCCCCGGCTCTCCCCTTAGGGGCGTCTACGACGACGCAGCAAGCCCCGGCGACGCCCGCCCCCACGCTTGCCCAAGGTGCCGGCGGCATCCGGATTGAGCCGGCGGCTCCATGGACCAAGGTTGGAGGCCAGGCACCCACGAACGAGTTCACCTACCACTGCGATTCGCCGGCAGACGGCATAACCTTCCAGGTCGTCAACGACGACCCTGTGATCTACGGCTGCCCCATCCGAATCTACGACGGTACGTTCCACTTCGGCAGCCCGAAGCTTGCCGTCAACCCCCGCGACACGGCCCAGGCGGCCTTTTTCACGCTCCATGACGCCCCCGACGGAGACGGTTCCACAGACCAATCCCGCATCCGCCAAACCCACACGACCTTCACGACATCCAATCGGGGCATCCAGTGGCAAGACCAACCGATCCGGGGCGGCCCTACCGGTGCCAGCCTGGGCGACCACAGCGCCGGCACCATGGATTGGGACGGTAACCTGTACATCGCCTACGGGTGGCACGACCAGACTGGGCCCGATGAATGGGATGGCTCGATTGGGCTATTTAAAGCGGCCACGACCAAAGACATGAGCACCGTGCTGCGGGCCTATGAAGATCCCTACTATATCCTGGCCCGCGAGATAGGCAACCCGATCCGGTCCCTGGATATCCACTATGTTCCGCCGCCTCAACCGGATGACCAGCCATTGGCAGACTACAATGAAACCCAGGCGCCGTCCAGCGAGGATGACTTTGGCGACGAGGCGGTCGAGATTAACCGCACGGATGCCGTGGTCGTGTCGTGGCACGAGAAGGCCAATGACTGGCGCAACGCCAGCACAGGGCTGAGCGGGTGGATCGACTTTTCCTGGAGTTCAACCAACGCGAGTCAAAGCTGGGGCCGCCTGACCACGGATCAAGTGGTGGGTCCGTGCTTTGACGCCAGTAACAGCGTGGTCTGGGATGGCGAAGTCTACGTTGCATGCGTGGTCGACAAGGGGTACAAGCACCGCACCCGGGCCCGCGTTGGTGACGTGGACATTTGGAAATTTGACCCGCACACGGCGACCACAAGCTACGTTGGGCACACCGGCCTGAACGGACCCAACCCGCGACTGGCGGCTGCCCCGGATGGTGCGATGGCCGTGACGACCACCAAGGTCGTGGACGTGCAGGATGTCGAGGTGAACGTGGCCTTTGGATGGTACGGCCGCCAGTGGAATGCTTTTGGCGCTGACATGGGGCCGCTGTTCCACAGCTTCGCTGGGGGATTGGATGTTCGTTCCGCGCACGTCACCGGGGTCGCCATAACGGAAGATCAACACACCCTGTACCTCGTCTATAAGGAATGGAATGAACCAGATCCTGACCGCTATCTCCCGGATCCGTCGAGCCTGAACGGCGATCCACCACGGTTGCATGACTATCGAAAGGTGATGGTGGCGATGAACTCCTGCGAAGTGCTCCTGGCTGCGGCCATGGAACTGGGTCAGGGCATCGACGTGGCCAGTTATGGGGCCTATATGGAACACCCTGGCCTGTTCAACGATGTCTCGGATGGGCTCCAGTACGTGCGCGAACCGAACGGGCAGGAGATGGTGTATTTCGCAGTCAATGATTATGGAGCCATGCAGTTCGGCGCCATTGTGGATGGCGCCATTGGCCAGCCGTGCCCCAACTTCCCGGTTCCGCTGCCGACCATTCCACCACCCCCGGTGCCGGCAGCGCTGGGCGTTGGCTCGGGCGTAACGTATGGTGCCAGCGCAGCAGTTGGCGCGGCGAGCCTGGCCATGGTGGGCTACCTGCTCGCGGCCAAGCGGCGTGCGCCTAGCGTCGTGGCGGCGGAGGCCAAATAGGTGGCCGATGCGCGTAGGGCTGACGACACGTCACTTAAGAACGGCCCGTGGTTGGTCACGCTCGTGATCCGTCTTTTGCGCCGGGAACGACCAAAGGTGGCTTCCACTGCGGCCCTGATGGTCTTTGTGCTGGTCAGCCCGCCTGGTGGGGCCTTGCCCATCGATGTCGCCGGATTGAGTCCGCCGGACTCGCACTGGCCCGCCGCCCGCAGTGTCGAGCTAGAGGCTGCTTCGGATGATCCCGTCCTTCCCGCTTTCCTCGAGCCAGGGCCTAGAGTAGCCCCTGCAGCTCCCTGGCGGCCCTTGGCAGCGCCGGGAGATAATGGCGGCTTCGCATTCCACTGCGACGCCCCATCCTATCCCGATGGCTATCAGATCAGCAACGATGACATGGTGGTTTACGGCTGTCCCATTCGCATCTACGACAACAACTACCATTTTGGTAGCCCCAAGATTTCAGTGAACCCGCGCGATAGTCGGGAGGCGGTCTTCTTCGCGCTACATGGCGAACCTGGGTCGGAGGGCTCAGGCGAGCAGAGTCGTACTGGATTGACCCATGTGGCCTTCACGACCGCCACTCGCGGCATGACGTGGGAAGACCAGCCGACTGACCCGGGCTACCCCGATGGCACAAGCTACGGCGATTTTGCATCGGGCACAATGGATTCGGAGGGCAACGTTTATTCTGCATTCCTCTGGCACCGCCCGCTGGGTGCCGATGATTGGGACGCCACGATTGGGCTGTTCAAGGGTGGCACGACGCGGGATGAGAAGAGCGTGGTTCGCTCGTACGGAAACCCGTTCTTCATTGATGGTCGAGAGCTCGGCAACCGCATCCTGGCAGCCCATATGGTGTACGTGGCGGAACCGGTTCCGGTTAATTACACGGCCCTCGCCAATGAAACGGCGGCGCCTTCTGATGAGGACGATTTCGGTGAGGATGCAATCGACGTGGAGCGCGGCGATTTCATCGTCACGACCTGGCACGAGCGCGCATACGACTGGCGCAACAGCACGACCGG
>JBFJVP010000098.1:0-8759 GCA_041624075.1 Thermoplasmatota archaeon
AGCCTTGCATGGCGCTGGCACGGTTGTCGCCGTCATGGCCCTGGCTGCTGGGTGGTCACTGCCTGGCGCCGACCGGCCTGCGCCGTCGTCCCGGGGCCGGGCCGTGGCCTCCGGGTTTGGCTTGGGCGCGTGGCTGTTTCTGGTGTTCGTGATCGTCGGTTCACCATCCCATGTGGCTCGATGGAGTGGCGCCTCCCCTGCGTGGACGACGGTGGCGATCTCCCTCGGCCTGGCTGCGGGCGCATGGGCCTCGGCAACGGGTCGGGTGCCCGATCGTGGCCCGGTGCGGCTTGCTGGTGCGGCGGTCGTCCTGGCAGCCGTGGTTGATCACACGCTGACCCACTCGCCGCTGGTTGGCTTGTTGGCCGGCGCCGCAGGTTTCGCTCTGAGCCTAGTTCTGCCGCAATTGCTGGGTCGCATGGGTGGCAGCACGTTGGCTTGGACGGCTGCCGGCGTGAGCTTGCTGGCGCTGCCGTTCCTGTTTGTCCTGAGCCTCACGTTTGCCTTTGTCCCCCTGTCAAGCACCTGGCAGGGCCTTGAGCGGGTGCTTCCCTTCCTGGCTGCATTGCTGGTGGCCGCCGCGTGGCTGTGGGCCCCGGCGCCGGAATTCCCCCGCCACTTCCCAAAGGTTCGATGGGTGGCGGCAGCGATTGTCGTCGCTAGTATGGTTGCGCTTCTGCCCGGTGCCAGCGTGCAGCAGCCGAGCCCGGGTGACCCCCTGCGTGTTGCGGCCTTCAACGTCCACCAGGGCTTCGCCAACGACGGTCGGGTGGACCCGGCGGCGTACGCCCGCGTTTTGGCCGAATTGGACGCCGACGTTGTCGCGTTGCAGGAAAGCGACACGGCCCGCATCACCAGCAGCAACATCGACCTGGTGGGCTACCTGGCCGACCAATTGGGCTACCACCCGGTCTATGGCGCACCCACGCGGGAGCAGAGTTTTGGGACGGCGCTGCTGAGCCGGTTCCCCGTTGTATCCTGGGGCGTCGAAAGGATGCCAAGCGGCGCCGACAACCGGTTGCTGATGCACGCCGTCATCGATGTCTGGGGCACCCACGTCACAGTCTATCCGGTACACTTCGCACTGCCCCAAGCCGATCGGACCAACCAGACCACGTTTCTCCTGGAGCGCGCCGGCAGCGTGCCCGGCCCGGTCATCGTGGCAGGCGACATCAACTCCTGCCCCAGTGGCCTCTGCCCCGGCGAGGACCAGGCCCCCGATACAGTGTACACGCGCCTGTCGGCACTTCTCCAAGACACATGGGCAGCCGCAAACCCCAACGGCACAGGTTTCACCCACCCGGCCCCCGCGCCCGACAAGCGCATCGACTACGTGTTTGCCTCGAAGCACTGGGAAATCCAGGGCGCCCGCGTGTGGGAAACCGCCGCGGCAACCGCCGCCAGCGACCACCTGCCCGTGGTCGCCGTCTTGCGCCTCAAACCGGTTTGACGGCAGCTCGCCCCGGCGCGGCTACAGTTCTGGGTTGGATGGCTCGCATGAAGGCGTCTGGAACCAGGTGCCCCTCGAATGGAATCACCTGCGCCGCGTGCCAGTTCTGCAAGCTCCAATACCATGGGTTGCTGGCCGGCTCCACGGCGAAGCTGCGCGGCCCGAGGATGAACAACTGATCCTGGGCCCTGGTCAGGCTGACGTTGAGACGCCTGTGGTCGGCGTGGGGCTTGCGAGGCACGCGCGTGGTCAGGTCGTACAGGATGATGCGCCGCTCGCTGCCCTGGAAGGCATCCACGGTGCTCGCGGTGATGTCGCCCACGGGACCCAGCAGTCGGGTGGCCTCCAGGGTTTCCGCAAACAAGTCCGCCTGGGCCCTGAACGGGCTGATGTAGCCGATCTCGGACGCATCGAAGCGGTGGGTGCGAACCAGTTCCTCGATCACGCGCAGGGACGCCGCGATCTGGAAACGGTTGATCCAACTGCGGCCCAGCTTCTCATCCCGGTTGATCGTCGGGCTGGCCGCCGCAGTGTCGAGCCACACCACGCTGGAACGCACCGGGCGCTCCAGGATGCTGCCGAGGCACGGGGTTTCGGTAGTTCGGCTGTGCACTTTCCCGCCGTAAACCGCGTCGGCGCTCCACTCATAGATGGCGGGCTGGCACCGGTACTGCTCATCGAGCAGAATCAGCAGATCCCCCCGCGCCGCTTGGAGCGCCTCAAATGGACTGCGGCAGTAACTGGGGTCATTGCGGAAACCAGGAGCCGTCACGATGGGTGGCAATTGCTCGTGGTCCCCCACCAACATGAGGCGGCGGCCCGCAGCGTGGGCAATGGCCAGCTTGGGGTGCAGGTTCATTCCCGCCTCGTCAACGATCACCAGATCAAACGGCTGCAAGTCATGGTCGCGGTAGCGCACGAGTGCCGCAGCCAAGGCATCCAGGGTCATGCCCACCACTGGCGCCTCGTCGTACACGCCGGCAAACATGGGGCGCCTGCGCTCATCCTCGGGGCCCACCATGGCAAATTCGCCGATCTGGCGGTTCAAGTGAAGCAGATCCGTGGCTACGCTCTTGGGCTCGCCCAAGCGGACCATGCGGCTGGCCATCAGGGGATTGGAGGAGAGGGTCTTGCGCAGGGCATTGTCAATGGCGATGTGGGTGTGGCTCGTCACCAACACGGACTGCCCCGCCTGCACTGCATTGCGAATGGCCTGTGCGATCACCGTGGTCTTGCCGGTGCCTGGTGGACCCTGAACCATCAGCAACCCCTGCTCCGGCAGCCCCGCCGCCGCCCGGACCGCTCGGGCCTGGCTCGCATTGAGGTTGCCAACCGGGACGTCCGGCAGCCGACGTCCAATGCGGGGAAACTCGCGCGGGTGCTCCAAGTCCGATGCCGTCTCATCGATGCGCCGGGCCAACAGGAACGCTTGCAGAAGCGTCCGGGCCAGGGTCGCATCGGAGCGCGGCAGGAGGAACAACTCACTGCCCGCCTGAAGGGTCCCCCACGAGCCGGTGTCCACTTGCAGCCTCAGCGCGCTGCGGCTGCGTTGCTTGACCACCACGGTCGCCTGCCGGTCCACGCCCCTGCGACCGACGACGAGTTCTCCCTCCACCGTGCTGCCACCCTGCACGGAGCGGGGGTCGCCCTCGATGACTTGCGCCCGAATCCATGCCCGGCCATCGTCATGGACTCGGGCGTCCTCGATGCGGCAGCGCAGTCGCCGATCCTCGTCCCCCGCCTTCTGGGCCTCCATGATCTCCTGTTTCAGGCAGCGCAAGTGGTCCAGGTACGACGGCGTGGTGAGGGGCACCGCGTACGCCGCCTCAACCCGGTGACAGGAGTCGCAGACTCGCACGCGTCGTTCACCCCAGCGGAGACTTCGCGATTGCCCCCCGCAGCCACAACGACCCTGCACGAAGCGGCCCACGGCCCCCTCGACTTCACGGTTCTGGTCGCCTCCCGCCGCCGTTTTACCGGGGGCATGCCCGATACTGGGAACCTTACAGTGGGACGAGCATAGCGGGGGGATACTGGCCCTGGGGCCAGGAGGAATCACCCATGAGCAACATCGACACCGCCAAGAAGTTCTTCCAGAGCGTGGAATCCGGCGACATCAAGACGCTGGAGAGCATCCTGGCAGATGACTTCGTTTTCGACCACAAGGGTGCGCCGCAGAAGATGAACAAGAAGCAGTTCATCCAGACCATCAAGGCCATTCACCAAGCCATTCCGGACTGGAAGTTCAACAACCAGAACTGGCAAGAAGGCAACCCCATTCGCGTGACGGCCAACATCACCGGCTCCCACAAGAACACCCTCGATCTGTCCCACATGCAGATGCCGGTCGTGCCCGCGACGCAGAAGAAGATCAAGCTACCCGCCGAACCCTGCACCCTGGACATCCAAGGCGGCAAGGTCCGCCACCATGGCGTTGAAGCCGTCCCCGGCGGGGGCATCAGCGGCATCTACAGCCAAGTCGGCGTCAAGCTGCCCGCCCAGCAGACCCGCACCCACATCTAACCCACCTACCACCGACCGGGTCCCGCCCTGCCTGCCGCCCCATGTCCCGCCAACCGTGGCCTTGAAAGGGTAGCGCGGGACTCGGTCAACCATGGCCCTTCAACCTGGAACACCTGCTCCGGCCTTCACGCTGCCCGACGCCGACGGCAATCCGGTTTCCCTCCAGGACTTCAAGGGCCGCCCCGTCGTCCTCTACTTTTACCCCAAAGACGATACGCCGGGTTGCACCGCAGAGGCCTGCTCCTTCCGGGATCAGTTCGAGGACTTCAAGGACCTCGGCGCCGAGGTTCTGGGAGTCAGCAGCGACTCCGGGGCCAGCCACCAAGCCTTCGCGCAGAAGCACCGATTGCCGTTCAAGCTGCTCTCCGACAAGGGCGGCGTTGTTCGCAAGCAGTACGGCGTGGGCAACACGCTGGGTCTGATTCCCGGCCGCGTCACGTTCGTCATTGGTCCCGACGGCGTCATCCGCCACACGTTCAACAGCCAGATCAACGCCACCAAGCACGTCAGCGAGGCCCTACGGACGCTACAGGCAATGATTGCCTAGGACAAACGGCGGTCGTCGCCTGGGTCGCCCTGCTCCGCGTCATCCGTGTCGGCTTCGCCCATGTCCGCCATCGCTGGCGCCACGGGGTCCGGCTGCTGGTGGCCGCAATGGCGGCACTCCCAGACGCGGCTGACCTTCAACCAGCGGGCATCCGTTGCGCCGCATTCCAGGCACCGGGGCATGAATCCTGCTGGGCTGGAATGGGATAAGAGGATTTCCCGAACCTAGCGCCCGATGGAAACCCAGACTTGGCTTTCGCGCGACCAAACCACGGCCACCTCCCCATCTGGCCCCAGGGCCAAATGGGCGAAATCGGTATTGGATGCGTTTTGTGAGTCCAGTTCGAAGTGCATCATGGGCTGTGTCAGTTGGCCGACGGCGGCGCGGATTCGGATGTCGCCATCAAGGGCAAACCAGGCGACCGCTATTCCCCATTGGTCCGCTGCCACCCACGGGTGGGGATAGACTCCTTGCTGGGTCGCGTCGTTCCAGGACGTGAGCCGCATTGCGGTCGGGTCTTTTCCGTCGGCCACCATGACGCGGCCGTCGATGCCAGTCCAGGCCACCAGGAACGTGCCGTCCGGAGCCGTGGCTGCAGACGGGAACGCGCAGCACGCCGTAGGACTGGGCAGTGCCAGTTGGCTGCGCGTCCACGAGGTGCCGCCGTCGGGGGAGATGGCCACCGCGACGCCCAGGCCCTGAATGGTTCGCTCGGGGCTGGGTGCAACGCCCGTTAGAAACGGAATCACCAGGGTATCGTTGTGCGTCGCGGCGGGACCCGCCGGCCCAGGCCGGCCCAGGTCCACCAGGATATCCGGTCGCGGCTGCCAGGTTTGCCCATCATCCATGCTCGCCATCACGGCCGTGCGCGCGCTCACGGGGCAGTTGCATGTGGCAATCACGGCGTGGGGGGTGAAGGCGAGCCATTGGCGATCCGCGTAGTCCCCTGCGGCCAAGCCCCCGGGTCCGGCTTCAACGACCACGTTGAGGGCCCAGGTGATGCCGTCGTCGCTGCGTGCCACTTGCATGGCGCGGGTGTCGCCGTCGTCGACGCCGATAAGCAGCGAGCTCCACCACAGGCGCCCCTGGCCATCCGTTTGAATCAGCACATCCCCCATGCCGGACGCACCACCAACTAGTTCCGGCGCGTCGATGGATTCCCATTGGCCGTTGTAGCGGGCCAACGTGTGGCCATTGGCGCTGGTGGCGTAGAGGTACCCGAAGGCCCAGGTAACCGACGGCTCATAACAACCGCCGCACCCTTGGATGGCTAGCATCGGCTCGCCAAAGGCAAACGTGCCGTTGGCAACCCGGGCGGCCCGGTCTTCAGGAGGCTCGTCGGCCACTTGGGGCGCAGTCAAGCAGCCGGCCAGGACGGCGGCAACCAGCAGGGCGTACTTCACGCAACTCCCGACCGGCGTCCCCGGCAAGTGCTTTTGGATGCTACAGCCAGCGTTGCCACCAGGCAATGGAGAGTCCCACGGCGATCATGCCCAGGATGCTGCCCGTCACGTGCCAGTAGTTCCAGTCAGGAATGCCATCGAAGTTCATGCCCCCCAGGCCGGCAAGCAGGCCCGGCAGCAACAACAGCGCAGCGACCACGGTCAGGCGCTTCATCACCTGGTTCTGCTGATTGGCCAGCGTCGCGTTCCAGGTTTCCTGGGCGATCAGGGTCACTTCCTTGACGTGCTCCAGTCGTTCCGCCAATCGCACCATGTGGTCGGAAACGTCGCGAAGAAAGAGCCGCGTTTCTGGTGAGATGTGGGGATGTTCGGCGCGCTCCAGTGCCAGCATGGCGTCCCGCATGGGGCCAACCACCTTGCGCATGCGGGACAACAGCGCCTTGGCGTCGCGAATCAGGGTTAGCGTGTCCTGCTCGGCCCGCATCAGCACCAAGTCTTCCAAGTCCTCGATCCGGTCTTCCAGCCCATCCATGACCGGAAACCAGGCGTCCACCATGGCGTCCAGGGCCGCGTGCATCAGCCGATCTGGCGTCATGCTTGAACGCCTCAACTGTAGGCGACCCTGCAGGGTGTCCAATTCCGGCACATGGTCCGAACTGGCGGTAAGCAGGAAGTTGGGGCCCAGAAACAATGCCGCTGGCTGCCAGGCGATGTCCATGCCCTCCTGGAGTCGCGGCACACGGATGACCACGAACGTCTGGTCCGGGTACGCCTCGACCTTGGGGCGCTGGCGGGCGTTGCGGGCGTCCTCCATGGCCAGGGGGTGCAGTCCCAGGGCCGCTCCCACCGCGTGAAACTCGTCCGCCGACGCGCCGCCGGTGCGAATCCAGACCGGGCCCTGCTTGGCAAGAGCGGCCAATTCAGATGGCGCGCCCTCGCGCACTTCCCATTGACCCTCGCCAAAAACCAAGGCGTGCACGCAAACGCACCTGAACCTCCATTATGAAACCAACCGAACTGAACCCGAACCCATTCACCCCGTGGCCGAAACCGTCTTGAATGATGAGCGGTCGGGCCAAGTATGACCATCAAGAACCTGGGTATCAAGGGCGTTGAGCGCGTCGACTTCGTCGTTCGCAATCTCGACCGCAGCCAGGGCTTCTATACCAACAAGATGGACTTCGCCCAGATCGCTCGCTCCAACGATGACTACGTTGGCGAGACTGGCGAACGGACGGTCATCTTTGAGGCCGCCAAGGTCCGCGTGCAGGTCACCTCGCCTGAGTCGGACGACAGCCTCGCCGCCAAGTTCCTGCGCAGCCACCCCGACGGCATCCGCACGGTCGCCTTCCGCGTGCAGGACCTGGATCACGCCTGGAAGACCCTGGAAGAGCGCGGGGCCAACTTCGTCGACGAAGTCCAGGTTCGCGGTGACGGGTACCGTGATTTCCGCATTGCCAGCCCCTTGGGCGACGTGGAGTACGAGTTCGTTGAGAAGAAGGACCAAACAGCCTTCGACGGCCGACTCAGCGCCGTCGTGGACGGCCTCGGCGGCAACAAGCACCGCTTCACCCACACCGACCACATCACCAGCAACACGCGCGACATGCGCAGCCTCACCAACTGGTACCGGGACGTACTGGGCTTCGAGCACTACTGGGACATCCGCTTCCACACCCAGGACTCCAACCCCGACGCCGTGGGCAGCGGCCTCAACTCCATCGTGATGTGGGACCCCAGCAGCAACGTCAAGTTCGCCACCAACGAACCGCTGCGCCCCAACTTCCATGCCAGCCAGATCCAGAAGTACGTTGACGACAACGGCGGCCCCGGCGTGCAGCACCTTGCCCTCTCCACGGGCCACATCATGGACACCGTGCCCGCCATGCGCCAAGCCGGCCTGAAATTCCTCGAAACGCCCGAGGCGTACTACGAGATGCTCCCCACGCGCATGGCCGAGCGGGCCGTCGAGAACCTCAAGGAAGACCTGGAAGACCTGCGCAAGAACAAGATCCTGGTGGACGGCCGCGACAACCGCTACCTCCTCCAGATCTTCATGCAGGAAGGCAGCCTCCTCTACGACGAGGTCGCCGCCGGCCCGTTCTTCTACGAAGTCATCCAGCGCCACGGCGAACAGGGCTTCGGCGAAGGCAACTTCCGCGCCCTCTTCGAGAGCATCGAGCGCCAGCAGAGCGGCGAAACCCAGCGGACCGAGCAGCACCCGTACCTGGTTGACTAGGGCGCCTGCCCCTGATTTGTCGGCCAACGGCGACCGATCGGCATTGCTGGCGGGCGGTTTCGCCGCCTCAAGGTGGTGCCGGAATCCGCGCGGTCTGGCCTATGCCATGGATTGATCTCCGGCTTGAGCGGAGCCTAGTTCGTCCTTGCGAGGCTTGCGGGTGCGCCACCAGACGATTCCGGCACCCGTTGCGGAAGCCAGCGAGAACAAGGCGCACACGAGTGCCGCCAGTTGGCTGTACCACGCCAGCATCAGGGCGTAGGCATGGCTGAACCAGCAGGGATCGCTTGGCGCGTCCGCCTGGCTGATGCAGGTGTAGGCAAGTGCCGCCAGTGCGAAGCCGTATGCAATCAGCGCGATGGCCGCGATGGCGAAGATTCCGGCGAGAACGCCAAGGACCATGATGGCGGTCTTGGGCTTCACGGCTCACACACGGTCCCGGGCGTTATCCCTTTTCCCTGGGCCCGGGCCCCGCATTGGGCCGATGTGTATCGATGGAGTGTCGCCTCGTCGGCTCGCCGCAGGTCAGTCCTCGGATGGCCCAAACCGGATGCGAATGATGCACCGGTTGCCGCCGGTGAGGCTGCACTCGGTTTG
>JBFJVP010000099.1:0-8749 GCA_041624075.1 Thermoplasmatota archaeon
CCGCGCCCCTCAAGGTGAACGAATGGCCCGCACTCCAGCAAAGGTCTACCGAAGGATCACGCAATACGCGTACACCCGCCGCGAGTACATGGGCGGTGTCCCGGGCCTCCGCATTCTCCAGTTCGAGTCCGGCAACAAGACCGGCTCGTTCCCCGTGACGATGCACATGGTCCCCGAGGAGCGCGGACAGATCACCCACACGGCCCTGGAAGCCATGCGTATTACCGCTGTGCGCTACCTGGACAAGCGCGTGGGTCGCCTCGGCTACCACCTGCGCGTGCGCGCTTACCCGCACCACGTGCTGCGCCAGAACAAGCAGGCGTCCGGCGCCGGTGCTGACCGTGTGTCCATGGGCATGCGCCTCGCCTTTGGCAAGGCCATCGGCACTGCGGCCCGCATCGAGGCAAACCAGCAATTGCTGACCGTACACTGCAACGAGAAGGACATCCCGCATGTGCGCGAAGCCTTCCGCAAGTGCTACAACAAGATCGCGATGCCCTGCCACGTCGACGTGGAAGGCACCGTTACAGCCTAAACCGGGAGCCCTCTTCCCGCCTCGTCGGGTGGTCCCATGAGCGTTCGCAGCCCCCCGCTTTTCGCCTTGGCACTCGCGTGCCTGGTTGCAGCAACCGCACTCGGCACCCTGCTGTACTACGACGGCGAAGTCGGCACGGCTGCGTCCCTGGATTTCCAGGAGGTCGGTCATGATGTGCGCGTCAAGGGGACCTTGACGGACCTCGACGAGACGCCGCCCAAGTTGGCGCCGCATTTGCTGCGCTACACGAAGGTGCTCCACTTGGAGCAGCAGCCCGAAGTGCTGGTATTGCTGACATCCCAGGAGCCGCTTCCCGAAGGCTCGGCCCTGGTTGAGGGGCTGCTCGTCGACGCGGGTTCCCTGCATCAACGCCCCTACATGGTGGTTCACGCAAGCGTCGTCCGGGAACCCCTGGTCTTTGCATGAACCCACTGTGGGTCTTGGTGCTGGTGCTGGCGCTGGCCGGCCTTGCACTGCTTGCTTACAGCCTGCGAGCCCTGGATGCGCCCGGCGCCATGGCGTCGTTTCTGCTGGGTTTTCTTGTAGCCTACCTGGGGGGGCTCGGTTGGCTGGTCACGATGACCGCGTTTACGATGCTGGGCTTTGCCGCCACCCGCCTGGGGCGCCGCCGGAAGGAGGCCCGCAAAGTCGCCGAGGCCCGAGGCGGCGAACGTGGACTGTCGAACGTTTTGGCCAACGGCGCGGCTGCCGGGCTGTCGGCGGTCGCGATCCTCATGGTGCCCGAGGCCGTCGCCCGGCTGGCGTTTGCCACGGCGGTGGCTGCTGTCACAGCCGATACACTGGCCTCCGAGATCGGCAGCCTGTCAACGCGGGCGAGGCGTATTCTGCCGCCCTTTGACGCCACGGGCGCAGGCGCCAATGGCTCGGTGAGTTGGCTGGGCCAAGTCGCCGCGTTCGCCGGCGCCGCGATCATTGCAGTCTTGGCGGCGCTCCTGATGGATGTGCCCTGGACGCAGGCGTGGATTCCGGCACTGCTCGGCTTTGCGGGCTGCCAACTGGACTCGGTGCTGGGCGCGACGCTTGAGAAAGACGACACCCGCGACGGCATTCTGTCGAAAGGCGATGTCAACTTCATTGCCAGCGCGGTGCCCGCCTTCCTGGTACTCCTGGTGGGCGTCGTCATTTAACCCATACCGTCGCCGGACGGCTTGCCAGCCAACAGCCGACGCACCTTTGAGGGCCGCCTGACTCGCGGGGCTCGATGGACGAGAAGGCCAAGAAGCACGCATTGCGCCTGGTACCCTACGGACTCTACCTGGCGGGCACCCGTCACGAAGACGGCCGCCAAGTGGTGAGCCTGGCGAGCTGGTTCACGCAGACCAGCTTCAAGCCGCCGCTGGCCGTCGTTGGACTGCACCGCGAGGGCGCTGCCTTCCAGGCGGTCAAGGAGACCGGCGTGCTGAGCCTGAACATCCTGGGCGAAGGCCAGGGCGATGTGCTCAAGGGTTTCTTCAAGCACGTGGATGTGGAAGGCGGGAAGGCCGGCGACTTGGAGGTCGTGGCCGGCGAGGCGACCGGTTGCCCCATCCTGCCGGCGTTGCCTGCGGCCGTGGAGTTGAAGGTCGTCGAGATCACCGAGGGCGGCGACCACGCTGCGGTGCTGTGCGAGGTCGTAGGAGCCGTAGTTCACGACGACGAGGCCAAGGCGCTCAGCCACGCCGAGGCGGGCCTGCACTACGCTGGATAGGGCCAGTTCGACACCCCCAAGGCCCAGCCGCGACTCCGGTGCCCATGGACCCGAAAGACAAGGTCGCCGTCGTCACCGGCGCCAGCAAGGGCATCGGCGAGGCCGTGGCGTTGGCGCTGGCAGCCAAAGGCGCGCGGCTGCTGCTGGTGGCGCGCAGCAAGGACCTCCTAGACGCCGTTTCCCAGCGGTGCCGCGAGGCGGGCAGCCCCAACGTGGTCGTCTTGGAAGCTGACCTGACCACATACGACGGCCTGGACGCCGTTGTGATGACGGCCGTGTCTCACTTCGACGGCTTCGACATTCTCGTCAACAACGCAGGCAGCGGCCGCGTGGCCGCCATCCAGGATGTCTCGGACGAAGAGTTCGACGAGCAGATCGCACTCAACCTGCGCGCACCCTACATGCTGACCCAGTCCGCGGTCAAGGTACTGCGGCGGCGGGGCGGGGGCCAAGTCGTCCAGATCGCCTCGGGCCTGGCCTATTTTGGGCGGGCCGGCTGGAGCCTCTACGCTGCCGCCAAGTTCGGCCTGCGCGGCTTCACGGAGTGCGTCCGCCAGGAGGTAGCCGCCCAAGGCATCAAGGTCGGCATCGTCGCACCTGGCTACACGGCCACCCACTTCTTCGACTCATGGGGACCGCCCACTTCCTTCAAGGACGCGCTGGACCCCGCCGACGTGGCGCACGCGGTTTTGGCAATGATCGAGCAGGGCGAGGCCAGCGACATCAAGGAGATCACGGTGCGCGGCCGTGCCTCCCCGTAGCCGCAGCTTCCCGCGTCAGGCCAAGCGCGTGCACGGCGCGGCGCGAAGCCGGGGCGCAACACCTAACTAGCAACGCCGCAGGTGTCGTGGCGGTCAGATGATTGGCAGCGCGCTGACGACGACGCGCCGCACCACGCGGTTCGAGACGTAGGTCTCGGACTGCCTGACCCTGTTTTGGATTCCAGGTGGTCCAGTGGAAACGAGGTTGAATGCCGGCATGGGTTCCCGTTGCGGGGTGATGGCGTGAGCACCGATCGGGTTGCCATCCAGGCGTCTGCCACCTGCGGCAACTTCGGCCCCGGATTCGATACATTCAGCCTGGCGTTGGCCGGGTTGGGCGACCGCGTTGAGCTGAGGCTCGCCGACGAGGACCAGATCCGCATGAGTGGCCCGGGCGCGGACGCCCTGCCAACGGCCTGGACGTCCAATGTTGCAGGCGCCGCCATCGATCACCTGCGCACCATTACCGGCATCGACGAGGCTTACCGGCTCACCATTACGAAAGGCCAGCCCGGCGGATCGGGCCTGGGCTCGTCGGCGTCGTCCGCCGGCGGCGCGGCCCTGGCTTTCCACTCCCTGCACCCGGAATTGGGACTCGCGGCGCAGATGCTCGTGGAGGCTGCGGCAGCCGGCGAGGCCGTTGCGGCCGGACGCCACTACGATGATGTTTCAGCCGTTGTCCTGGGCGGCTTGGCCCTGGTTCGCGTGCACAACGGGAGCCCGAATCTGCTGCGGGTGCAGCCCCCGGTGGACCTCCACTTGGCCATCGTGAGCCCCGACTTGGCGCTACCCACCAGGGAGATGCGGGCGCTGTTGCCGGAGGCCATACCCATCGCCGATGCCGTTGCCAACATCGGCAACGCCGCCGCCCTCGTGGCAGCCTGTAACGCCGGCGACATCGCCGCCCTGGGCGCTTGCCTGCACGACCGCATCTCCACGCCGTACCGCAAGGCCAAGCTGCCGTACTTCGAGGACGCCCGGGCAGCAGCCCTCCAGGCCGGCGCGCACGGTGTTGCCATCAGTGGCAGCGGACCAGCAATGATCGCCGTCTGCGACTCGGCCGGCACGGCCCAGGACGCCTCTGGCGCCATGGCCAACGCCGTAACCCAGCATCACATTCCTTCCCGGGCCCTGACAGCCCGCCCCGAATTCCAGGAGGTCCACCATGCAGTTGCACTGCCTCGCCTGTGACGCCACGCTCGATGAATTGCCGGCCAATTGTGGCTGTTCCCGCTGCGGCGGCTTGCTGGAGGTCGTGCGTGAGGCGCCCGATCTGCCGGCGGGCTGGCGCGATCGGCCCCTGGGGGTGTGGCGCTACAAGGAGTTCCTCCCCCACCACCCGGGGCGCGACCCGGTGACCATGGGGGAAGGTGGCACCCGGCTACTCGATGCGCCGCGGTTGGCTGAACTGATCGGTGTCAAGCGACTTCAGTTGAAGATTGAGGGGGACAACCCCACGGGCTCCTTCAAGGACCGGGGCATGACCTGCGCGGTCAGTTGGGCCGTGGGCGACGGCGCCACCCTGCTGGGGTGTGCATCCACGGGCAATACAGCGGCGTCCATGGCGGCCTACGGCGCCCGGGCGGGCGTGCCCACGGCGGTACTCCTTCCCGCGGGCCAAGTCGCCATCGGGAAGGTCGCACAGAGCCTGGTTCACGGCGCCCAAGTGTTGGAGATCGAGGGCAGCTTCGACGACGCCATGGCACTGGTGGTGGATCTGGCCGAGGGAGGCAAGATTGCGCTTCTCAACTCCAAGAACCCGATCCGCCTGGAGGGCCAGAAGACCCTCATGTACGAGATCCTCGACCAACGGCAAGCCTCGGGGCAGGCCGAGCCAGACCGCGTCGTGTACCCCGTGGGCAACGCCGGCAACATCAGCGCCGGCTACGCAGGCCTGCTGGATTACGAATCGGCAGGCTTCGCCAAGAACCTGCCCCGCTTGACCGGCATCCAGGCAGCAGGTGCGGCACCCGTTGCCCGGGCCATCGAGTCCGGCTCCGACGCCATCACCGAAGTGGATGCCCCCGAGACCCTGGCGACCGCCATCCGTATCGGCAGGCCGGTTTCCGCCATCAAGGCGCTACGCGCCATCCGGCAAACCGATGGCACCGCCACCGCCGTCACCGATGAAACGATCACCGAAGTGCAGGGCTTGCTAGCGCGCAAGGAAGGCGTGTTCGCCGAACCGGCATCCTGCGCCAGCGTCGCAGGCCTCCGGGCCCTGGTGGCTGAAGGCGCCATCGATCGATCCGAGGAAGTGGTGTGCGTGCTCACCGGCAACGGCCTGAAGGACCCGTCCGCCGCCGAGCGCCTGGCCAGACCACCCATTCGCCTGGCTGCAACCCAGAAGGCGATCCTGGAGGCACTTGCATGAGACTGGAATTCGAAGTGGAACTGCCCGACGCCCCGGGCCAATTGCAGCGGGTGCTCAGCGTCATCGCCAACCACGGCGGCAACGTTACCAGCGTTTTGCACCGGCACGAGAAGGAAGTCGACGGTCGCCTGCCCGTTCTCTTTGGCATCGAGATCGACGAGTCGGACTTCGTGACTCTCATGGCGGAGATTACGGCCAAACACCGCCTCTTGCGGGTCAACCGGGAAGGCGGCCCCAGCCGGGCGGCCGTGCTGCTAAGCGGACACGTCTTCCAGGCCAACATCCAGGGCCTCCTGGAGCCGGTGTGGCAGAGCGGCGCCAGCGTCGGCCGCGTGGATGCCCGCATCAATGAACACGATTCGCCCAGTGCCGTTCTGGTCCAACTCTCCGCAGACGAGAAATCGGCACTCGCCGCCGGCCTGCGAGCCCTGCGGGCCGCCGCCAACGAGGCCGGCTTGGATGTTATCGAAACCATCGGAGGTGACGCATGAGCCGGCAGGTGCGCCTGCTTCTGGCAGGCTACGGCGGCGTGGGCCGCGCCCTGCACAACATCATCCACGAACGCCGGCAGTCGTTCATCGACCGTTACGGGGTCGAGTTGCTGGTGACAGGCATCGCTCGCAGCGAACACGTGGCCTGCGACGAGGCCGGCATTCAACCGGGTCACGTTGCGTGGCGGCGCGGCAACCTCATGGACGAGTTGATCTGGGAGTGCCCGGCAGACATCATGGTGGAAGTCACCCCCACCAACCTGGATGGCGGCCAACCCGCACTGGGCCACTGCCGGGGCGCCATCAAGCGTGGCCTGCACGTGGTCACGGCCAACAAGGGCCCAGTCGTGCATGGCTGGACTGACCTGCGCAAGCGCGCCAACGAGGCCGGCGTGCAGATTCGCGCCGAGGCAACGGTGGCCGCCGCCGTGCCGGTGCTCAATGCCGCCAGCCATGCGTTTGGTGGCGACACCGTCACGCGCATCGAGGGAATCCTCAATGGCACCACCAACTTCATGCTGACGCGGATGGCCACCGAGGGCAGCGACTTCGATCAAGTGCTGCGGGAGGCCCAAGAGCTGGGTTACGCGGAAACCGATCCGTCCGGGGACGTGGACGGCCATGACGCCGCTGCCAAGGTGGTCATCATGGGCAACGAAATCCTCGGCCTTGACCTGAGCCTCAGCGATGTGGAAACCAAGGGCATTCGCAGCGTGACCGCCGAAGCAACGGAGGTGGCGCTGGCCCACGGGTACCGCATCAAGCTCATCGGCGAAGTGGCTGCCGACGGCACCGCCCGCGTCGGCCCCCGGCTGGTTCGAATCGGCGACACCCTGGACGTTGGCGGCGCTCTCAACGCGGTTCGCTTCCACCGCGAACTGGGCGGCCCCGTCACCCACATCGGCGCTGGCGCCGGTGGCGTGGAAACCGCCGCGGCTCTTCTGAGCGACATCATCGACTTGGCCAAGACCACAGCTCCAACCCAGCGCGTGACGGCTTAGGCAGGCGGGCAACGGTTTTGGCCCCCAGGCGGCTGGCGGCTGCATGCGCCACGTCGTTCTGGCCACGGCCGCCTGTCTGCTTGCAAGCTTCGTGCTCTCCGGCTGCACCGCGCCGGGCGAGCAGCTCATCGTCAACAACAACCCCGGGGCCTTCCAGTTGGCCGGACAAGTCGCCGGCAAGAGTGGAACGGAGACGTACGAGTGGCAGAACAACGCCCAGCGCGCCTCCGTGTCCTGGGGCGGCCAAGTTGCCAGTGGCAGTTTCACCCTCAGCATCAAGGACGCAGCCGGCAAGCAAGTGCACACCCACAGCTTCGGCGGCACCGCCCAGGGCAGCGACTCCGGCTCCACTCAGTCGGGCGCGGCTGGAAAGTGGACCATTACGGTGACCTTCTCGGGGTACACGGGCCAAATGGCGCTCAACGTCAACTCGTTCCAGTCGTGAGTGCCCCGAATGGCTCCGGCTGGACTGGTCTGCAATCACTTGCCCCACCTGTTGGCTGAAGTAGCACCGACCGCCTGGGGCCTCCCGTGACGGACCTCGTCCGGCTGGCGTATTACCCGTTTCTGCCGGGCGTTCGGGAAGCCATGCGGGAGCTGGGCCCCAGTATCGGCGACCTGTTGGCGGCGCCGGCGCACCTGGGCGCCCGCAAGCGTGCACTGGCCCGCGTCGAGGGCGCCCTGGACGACAAGCGCGTCGCTCGCGTGGACGTGACGGATGACGGCGCCGCGTTGCAGGAGATCCTCTCGGTCGCCGTCGCCCGCATGCTGGTGGTGGCCATCGGGGACCGGACGCTGCTGCGGCGCTACGCGGAAGCGGAAGCCAACCGCGTGGAGGGCCACCTCGTTGATTGCCTAGGCCCCAACGGTGACCGGCGTGAGTTGGAACTGGCCAGTGAGGCGCTGGAGTTGCCGGTGCGGGAGACCATGGAGGCCGACGGTCGCCAGGCATGGTCGTTGCACTTCACCGACTACCTGCAATTGGCTCCGGCGGAGGAGCCGTGGAAGTTGGTCCTGCGCCCGATCTTGAAGGGCCGCATCGCCCTGGGCGCCGAGGAATTGGCCCACTTGTGCCGTGAGACGTTGGCGCGGCGCATCGAGTCGGAGTTGCGCGCCGAATTCGAGCGGCCGTTGCCGCCGGAGCTCACGAAGGCCCTGCAGGTCCTGGTGGACATCCTCGCTCCCAAGCTGGAAGAGGCCCGGCAGAAGTGGGGCACGGGCGACTTCGGCCCGCCCCAGCCGGGTTTGTTCCCGCCCTGCATGACGGCCTTGTTTGAGCAGATGGCGCGGGGAGAGATGATTCCCCATCACGGGCGCTTTGCCTTCGCCGCCTTCATGGCGACCATCGGATTCGACGCGGAGGGCATCATGGATTACCTGTCCAAGACGCCCAACTTCGATCGCTCCAAGTCCGAGTATCAGATCAAGCACATCGCCGGCGAAGGCTCCGTGGAGGCTTACACGCCCCCGGGTTGCCAATGGATGCAGACCAACGGCGTTTGTCCCCTGGAGCGTCGGGACACCATCTGCTACCGGGTCAAGCATCCGCTGAGTTACTACCGCGCCCGCCTGCGCTTGCAGAAGCGGGACCAGGAGCAGGCCGCGCAAATGGTGGAGGCAGCCAAGCAGAAGCGAGGCGCCGTGCCTCAGGCCGAGTCGGGGCCACCGGCGCAAGCCAGGGGAGGCAGGTCGTGACTGTCGCGAACCCCGCCGCCGGGCAGGGGCCCGCCAGTCAAGGGCAAGCCGGCCAAGGAGGCCAAAGCAAGCAGACCCCCGACGCGCCAGCGCAGTTCCCACCCGCCGTGAAGGCGACCATCGATTGGCTGCGCAACCAATTCGGCGACTACTACGAGGCCCATCCGCCGGCGATGCCGGACCG
>JBFJVP010000100.1:0-8730 GCA_041624075.1 Thermoplasmatota archaeon
CCAGCCTCGGCCGCCGCGTGCCCCGGTTTGCCCCCCGAATGGACCGCATCGTTGGCTCTGCGACCGTCGCCATCAGCAACAAGGTCGCCGAGATGAAGCGCGCCGGTGTCGACATGGTTAGCTTCTCCATGGGCGAACCGGACTTCGACACGCCCCAGCACGTCAAGGACGCCGCCAAGAAGGCGCTCGATGAGGGCAAGACCAAGTACACTCCTGGCCCCGGCATCCCTGAACTGAGGGAGGCCATCGCAGCGGCCCACGCCCGCGACAACGGCATCCCCTGCGAGGCGCGGCACGTTCTGGCTACACCTACCAAGCAGGCGGTCATGATGGCCATCCTGGCAACGGCCGACCAGGGCGACGAGGTTCTGCTCCCGGACCCGGCTTGGGTCAGCTACGAGCCGCTCGTGGAATGGGCCCACGCCAAGGCGGTGCCCGTGCCCTGCGACGCGGACAACGGCTTCCGCATGACCCCTGAGGCGGTCGCCGAGCGCATCACGCCCAAGACCAACGTCATCCTGCTCAACAGCCCCAGCAACCCCACCGGCGGCGTCAACACGCCCGAGGACGTGCGGGGCATCACCGAACTCGCCATTGACCACGACTTGTGGATCATCAGCGACGAGATCTACCAGAAGCTCATCTACGACGGCGAACACCTGAGCCCTGCCAGCCTCCCCGACGCTTTTGAGCGCACCATCACCATCGACGGTCTCTCCAAGAGCTTCGCCATGACCGGCTGGCGAACCGGGTGGGCCGTGGCCCCCGAGCCCGCGTTCAAACAAATGAACAAGCTCCAAAGCCACTCCGTCACCCATGTCACGACGTTTGCCCAGTACGGCGCCGTTGCGGCATTGACGGGTCCGCAGGACTCGGTGGCCACCATGCGCGAGGCGTTCACGCGCCGACGCCGCCTGATGGTGGATGGCCTCAACGCCATTGACGGCGTCACGTGCCCCGAGCCCGCCGGCGCCTTCTACGCGTTCCCGCACTTCGAGCAGGCGGACGCGGCAGGCGGCGACGAAGCTCTCTGCATGAAGCTCATCGAGGAGGCGCACGTGGCTGGCACGCCTGGCAGCAGCTTCGGAGCCGGAGGCAACGGCCACATCCGCTTCAGCTACGCCGCCAGCGAAGAGCGCATCCAGGAAGGACTTCGGAGGATGCGGGCGGCGTTGGCCTAGCGAATCATCGCGGAGCCTGTGGACGATCCTAGTCGGTCAGTGGCCCATTAGGAATCCACTCCGTGTGGGCAATGAACGTCCTCGTCATGGCCAGCGCCACGGGGCCAGCCTCCGTCAGGAAGTCCAGGTCTCCCAGCACGCCGCCCGCGACCGTCACTTCCTGCACCCGCGCATCGCTATGGATTCCCTCCCGGCCGGATTGGTCAATCCAATACGGCTGTTGGCCGCCAAAGTGCGTGCGGTGTCCACTGCTGCTGAACCGCGCGTAAGGTCCCGAAGAGGCCGGCAACTCATAGACAACGGAGCCATCGACGACCACCGACGCGTCGCTGTACGGGCCTGCCATCAAGACTTGGGCCGCGGTGTAAGGGATCCCGTGCTTGTGCAGCCAGCCGGCCAATTCGGGCGCTGCTTGCGGGTCGACGAAGAGCTCGAAGAGGTATTCGTCATCGATGTCAAAGGTCTCGGATTCCGCGCCATTTGCCTGCCCCAGAAGAACTCCCGTCCAGGCCAAGGTGACGTTCTCAAGGGTATGCCCGTCCACCGTCACTTCGTCGCAGAAGGCAGCCTTTGCATGCACCTTGCCGGTAGGGGCGATGTGTAGTCCCCACGACCCGGCAAAGAGCTCGGTGATGAAGCTAAGCTCCTCGGGCGGGTTGGTGCGAGCCTCGTATCCCGGCGGCAAGACCTCGTTGAGGGACTCCTGCGTAGCTTCGAGGAGCGCCAAAACGCCACGGCACCCCGAGAACTTGGCCCCCAGCGGATCCCCGCCGCCGCCGATGATGCGGGGTTCCCCCGGGTGATCCCCCAGCGGGTCGGATGCAAGGGAAATCAGCATGCGCTCTTCCAGCAGGCCCGAAGACGCAAGCCCCGCCAGAGTACCGCTTTGACCCCCATGGCTGAAGGTCGAAAACACGCCGCCGGCGAACGTACCAATGCTGAGCTCGTCGGTAGGATAGGCATAGGACTCATCCACGAGGCGCTCCAAAAATGCCATGCTCCCATCCCCGCGTACGACGTGGTCGCGGTCCCAGTTGGGGCTCTCGAACAGCTCGGGCGCCGTGGGCACCAAGACGTCAAACCGGTAGGAGATGCCTTCGGCCTCTACCTTGACCCCGTCAAAGCCCGCCGTCACGGTGGCTGGAATGAAGGGGATTCCATACGTGCTCATCCAGGCTGCGACGTGGGGGGCCTGCTCCGGGTCAAGGAAGGTTTCGAAGCGCAAAAAGTCCGTCCAGACGGGGTTTGGGGAGGGGGTTGGCGGGACCACCAAGGCTGCGGTCCAAGCAATGGAAACGTTGTGATCCGTCTGGTCGTTCACCTGAATCGACGCACATTGGAAGCCGTACAATCGGGGATTGTCGACAGCCGGCGTGGGGCTTAGCAGGATGTATCCCGGAGGCAGGTGTGTCGCGACTGAATCACGGTCCACTTCGGGCATGAAGTCCGCGCCTTGGCAGCCTGTCAGCTTGATTTCTCCGCGGTCCCTCCAGGATGAAGCGTCGGCTTGGCTGGTGGACGCATTTTCGGTAGAACCAACGAGCAGCAGCGCGGCAACGCAGCAGAGGGCAACGAGCTTCACGGACCTGCATGGGGCGGTGCCGGGATAAGGGGCATTGAACAGTTTTAGGCCCTCGGCGGCCGCCGTCGGGGGCTGAGCGGGGGTGCGCTTGGGGCAACCCTGTTGGGGGTCCGGTCGTTCTCCGATGGCCGGTGGGGCGGACTAGATGGGGATTCCTTCAGACAAGTCGATGGCGTAGTTGCTTCGCCACTGCCAGAGGCTGTCCATGTACTGGACCGTCGCGGCGTCCCGCGTGGGGCACTCGCCCTCAAGCAGGCAGGCCATGGTGGCGGGAACCTCGTTGCGGGCGTAGTAGCCCCAGCCCCACTGGTAGAATGGCGCCTGCTCTGCTAGGGGAACCGTGTGGGGGTCCGCTTCGAACGGGGAATCAGGCGTGAAGCTGGCTGTGGCGTTGATGGCGTTGCGCACGTCCCACTTGCTGATTCCCAGGATTGGATCCACGCTGCCGTTGATCACGCTGCCCAGGTAGCCGCTTTGTTGGCGCAGCTCCCAGATGACCCGGGACAGGGCGCCGGCGAAAGTGGGCGCGCTGAAACTGGTGCCGCAGTAGCTCTCGCGGGTTTCGTCGAGGCTCTGCGTTTGCGCTGTGGGTCGGCAGTATTCGCTGACGAAGTCCATGGTCTTCCATCCCGAGTAACCGGGTTCGGTGCGGCTGGCTCCATCGGCGGCGCCGATGTTGATCACGGAGACATCGGCCTTGGTGGCGTCCAGCGCGACGGGGAATGCGCCCTCGTTGCCGGATGCTGCCACAAAGAACGGGTCGTACTTCTGGCTGAAGCCGGGCAGGATGAGGGGCACGGCGGCGCCCCAGGAGTAGGAGATGATGTCGATGGGGAGGTAACCATCCGTGAGGACTTCGGTGGCCGAGTTGCCCTCCTTGAAGACCAGCAAGGCGTCGGGGTTCTCGGAGAGGACGCTGCTGGTCGTGCCGGTGCCGTGCATGCTGGTGTCGTCGATGAGGCACACGTTGGCGCTGTCGAGGGCGGAGAATGCGTTGGTGCTACCTTCGCACATGACGCCGACGAACACGGTTTGGGGAATCCAGTACCATTTGCCCAGCTTCATGCCCTCAAACAAGGCCTTGTCGGCCTCATAAGCGGCTTCGTACGAGTCGTGGACGCCGATGGAGAGTGGAAGCTCTTCGACATCGCAGGGGAAGTCCTGGATGTACGTGCAGGGATGCGCGGTGGCGTTGGGTCGGTAGTAGACCTCGTGGTAGGGGTTGATGCCCGAGTCGGGGATGCCGACGATCACGTGCGGCACCAGGCCGGCTGTGCCCGCTTGGTCGGCGGGCGCGTCGGTTGAGCTTTGATCGCCCAGGCAACCGCCCAGCGCCACGCCACTCAACAAAAACAGCCACACGCAGGTTTGTTTCAGGCGCCTTGTCGCCCCGTACCGGGATTGCATGGTGACAGACGCGGCGAATCGTCCCTTTAAGGTTGTGTGTATTCGTGTCGAATCCTTGCCGCCGCGCCGCCCGCCGCGCCTGGATGCACCGCCCTATGGCCAGGGGCTCGGCAGGACGCCGCGCACCGTCCAGCCATCGGGCGAGGCCGCCATGCCCAGGGGAATGACTCCAACGCCCGCCTCGGCGGCGCGTTCGAGGGCCGCCGCGTACGTCGGATCGATGTCGCGGGCGACGTCGAAGGTGTCGCAATCGGCTCGGTTGACGAGAAACACCACGGAGGCCTGGTGGCCCTGCTGGACCGCATGCACCAGGTCGTCCATGTGCTTGGCTCCGCGTGCCGTGACTGCGTCCGGGAAAAGCGCTGTGCCTTCGGCGGCGCCCACGTCATGGCTGGCCAGCGTCGTGTTCTTCACCTCGACGAAGTGAAGGTTGTCGCGGCCGAGCACCAGATCCACGCGGCTTCGCCCTTCTGGACCGTAACGCACTTCGCGCTGCAATCCAGCCGTGGCGTCGAGGCCCGGAACCAGGCCTTGGAGGGCCGCCCACTCCACGATCTGGTTGGGTCGTGCGGTATTGATGCCAACCCAGGTGTCGCCGGGCGACACCAGTTCCCAGGTCCACTTCAGCTTCCGCTTGGGGTCTGGCACATGGCGGACCTGGCACCGGAACCCGGGCTCCGCCAGGCCCAGCATGGACCCCGAATTGGGACAATGAGCTACCACCTCTTCGCCGGAATCCAGTTGGATGTCGGCCAGGAAGCGCTTGTAGCGCCGCACCAAGGTGCCGGCCTTCAGGGTGGATTCGAAGGGCTGGAAACGGGCCACGGGGCGGCCACGAGGCTCACGGCGATAGGAGCTTTGCCTTCGCCGCCGCGAACTCCTGGTCCGTCAGTTTCTTCTGATCGTGCAGGGCGGCCAACCGCTCCAGTTGACCTGCAAGCGCGTGTCCTTCGGCTTCTTCGCTTCTGTCGTGCTCGCCGGCTGCTTCGGCCTCTTGGTTGCGAGTGATGAGCGCGGAACTGACCTGGGATGCCAAGAGACCAATGGTGCCGATGCCGGTCACCATCAAGACCACGGCCACGGCGCGGCCAATGGTTGTCACAGGGGTCACGTCGCCATAACCCACGGTCGTGACGGTCACGACGGCCCACCAGAGCGCCTCCGAAAAGCTCCGCATGGCGCTCTCCGGTGACGCCTGCTCCACGAAGTAGACCAGCGTGGCGCCCACCAGCGTGATCGAGGTGGAGGCAATGGCCAGGGGCAGGATCTTGCTGTCCTCGGCCAGCCTGCGACTGTGTTCAATCAAGTGGCGGACCCGGCTGAAGGCGCGCAGGACACGAATCACGCGCAGCAGCCGCAGGAAGCGGAGGAAACCGGCTGCCGACACGTACAGGGGGACCATGCCCAACAGATCCCACCAAGTGCGCCGCAGGTATCGGGCCCGGCTGTCAGCCCGCAGCAATCCGTACACCCATTCGGCGAAGAAGACCACCACGACGGCCAGGTCGACGCGAAGCACGACGCTGCGCTGATGCGCGCTCAGGGACGCCGTTTCATACCAGAGGACCAGCCCAACAGAGGCCAGCGCCAAGGCCACCATGAAGCCATCCCAGGCCAGCGCCGCGAAGGTTCTGGATAGGTGGGGCTTTTCGTGCCTGTCCACGCTCTTCCATGGAATGTTCTGGGTAAAGCTTGGCGAATTGATGTGTCTGCTGCCCGGAGTTTTGAGGCGATTGCTGAGCCTTCCCGCCCGCGCCTGGCTGCTTCAGAGGCGGGGCGGTCGCCCACGGCGACCCGGTTGCCGGGCTGAAAAGGCCCTAAACCCGGGCGCGCTGGCGCCCCGCATGGACCTGCACGAGTTTCGCGAGGAGCGCCAACGCAAGACGGACAACTTGCTCAAGGAGGACCACCGGGACTTGAAGCGCTTCTTCGCCCTCGACTCGGCAGCCTACCGCGATGGTGCCCTCGACGGCAAGACGAAGGAGCTGCTTGGACTCGTGGCTTCGACCGTGCTGCGCTGCAACGACTGCATTGCGTACCACTGCGACCAAGCAGTCCAGGCGGGCTGGACGCGGGAACAGATCCTGGATGCCCTCAACGTGGCACTCGTGGTTGGCGGAAGCATCACGATTCCCCACATCCGCACCGTCTGGGAGGTGGTGGATCAGTTGTTCGCCGAGAAGCAAGCGGCCGACTCGGCCTGAATCCGGCCCGCTGGGCCGACCGAAAAAGCGAAGCCCCTTCCGGCACACGGAGCACCGTGGCCTTCCAACCCGTGCGCAGTGGTATCGCGGTCGTGGTCCTGCTGGTGGTCCTGCTGGCCGGTTGCAGCGATTCCGATCAGTCTGGTTCGCCTGCGCCTAGGGAACCTGCCAGCCCGCCCACTGGCCCGGCAAAACCGGCTGCTCCCGTCCAGCCGACCCCACCCCAGGGCCCCGTGGCTCTGCCCCTTCTGGTAGACTTCGAGATGCATGGGTGCACGGGCCTGTCGGTGGCGCAGCCCACCAACCGCTCCGACGTCCAGGCGTTGCTTCCATCAGGATTCCAGGCCGAGGCGCTGCCCGACCCCGTGACTGGAGCCCCCTCGGAGTTCGCCGCGCTCGTGATCGACATCTTCCAGTGCGGCAACTTCACCATCCCGACGGCGGCCCTGCCCAACGTCTGGTACGGCCACGTCTACACCTTCGTGGAATACCCCGAATCGGTGCCGGGCGCCGAGGATCACGACGGGTTGCACGAGTACCTGTTCAGGGTGCTGGCAGGCAACGACACCCTGGCCATCCTGTGGCCTGCAGCGGGCTACGACACCCACGCAGGTGCCGCACAGGCGGACTTCCGCGGTCCCCTGCCCTCAGCAGGAGCGCCCGGAGTCGTCGCTCCGGTCTCCGCGTCCCTTGGCGATTACCGCTTCCAGGCCAGCATGCTCGGCGCCCCCGACGACCAAGGCGAGCAGCGCTTCAGCCGCTACACCAAGCAGGCCGACAACGCGACGCTGATCTGGACCGGTTTCCAGAACCTCCCCGTAACCCACACAGGCTTCGCCGAGGTCACCGTGGCAGGCGACGACCCCTTCGCCGGGTTGGGTGCCATCAACGGTGGCCGCCTGTCGGGCCCAGGGGTAATCGTGGATGGCGGGACCTTCACCGCCCAGCAACTGGTACGCGTGCTGCCTGCCCAGTAGTCCGCGCGTGCAAAGCGGTTGTATGGGGCGCGGCGGTGGCGCCCGCAATGGCCGCCGTGCTACTGGCAACATTTGGACTCATGGCCGCATTCCTGGCAGGCTTGCTCGTCTCTGAATGGAAGGGCAGCCACTTGGGCGTGTACCTGACCAAGGTGCCGGCGTCAACCTGCTTCGTCGCGGCGGCGCTAGTGGGCGGTGCCCTCGATTCCTCGTATGGAAAGATGGTGCTGGCCGCCCTGGTTCTGAGTTGGCTCGGCGACTTGTTGCTCATTCCCGAGCGCAAGGACACCTTCTTGGGTGGCCTCGTCAGCTTCCTGTTGGCTCACATCGGGTACGCGATGGCCTTCATCATGGCGGGTGTCGCCGCGTGGGCCGCCGGTTTCAGCCTGCTGCTTCTCGTGCCGTTTGCGCTGATTGTGGCACGGTGGCTGCTTCCCAACGTGGACAAGCCAATGCAGGCGCCAGTGGTGGTCTACATGGTGGCCATCACGGCCATGGTTGCCTTGGCGACCGGCGCCACGGCGGCGGGAGCGCAATGGTACTTGCTGGCGGGCGCCACGATGTTCTTCATCAGCGACCTCGCCGTGGCAAGGGATCGCTTCGTTCACCCGGGTTTCAGCAACCGTGCGTGGGGCTTGCCCTTGTACTACGGCGCCCAGGCGGCGCTGGCACTCACGGTATGAATCACAGGTTGCGAACGAACATTTCGATCTCCTCAACCAATCGCTCCGGCGCGTCCCCCTGGAGGTAATGGCCGGCCCCGGGCAAAAACGTTGGAACGGGTCGCCGGGGCAACGCGCGGGAGAAAGCATGGGCCAATTCTGGCTTGAATGCCATGTCATCCTCCGCCCAGAGGATTCGGGCGGGGACGTTCAGGTTTGCCAGATTTCGCTCAATTTGTCGCATGGTTGCCCAGTTGGGGTTCTTGGGTTTGTCGGGGATCATGCGCGGGAATTGAACGATTCCTTCACGGCTGTCGCGACTGGTGAACGGGTGGCGGTATCCTTCCATCACCTGGGGCTCCAAGTCCCGGCGGGTGCCCATCGGGATCATTTTTTCGACAAATAAGTTGAATTTTCCGAACGCCAGGCCTCCGATGGGTCGGCTGCGCATGAAACGAAAGGCCCGCGGCAGCGTGAACTGCCCCGATTCAACAAACGCCCACGTGTTCATCACGACGAGGCCCGCCAGCTTGTCTGGGTGGCGCGTGGCCCACCCGAGGCCGATTGGCCCGCCCCAATCCTGCATGACGGGGATGACCCGCTTCAGTTTCTTCTTCTCGACAAATTGTTCGAGATTGTTGATGTGCCGTTCCAGTGTGTAGTACGCGGGGTCGTTGGGGTGGTCGCTGCGCCCGAAGCCGACGTGATCTACGGCGA
>JBFJVP010000101.1:0-8650 GCA_041624075.1 Thermoplasmatota archaeon
AGGTGCATGCCGGGTGCTTGGGTGAGGCGGTCGGTGAGGCCGGCTCGGTCCAGTGCGGCGCGGGTGCGCGGGTGCAGTGGCAGGATGACGGGCTTGTCCAGGCGGCACAGCGCGGACACGATGGCGCCCAGGCGGCCGGGGTCGTCGGTGTTTTCGGCGCGGTGGAGGGTGCACAGGATGTACTGCCCCTCAACGCCGGCCGCATGGGCGGGGTTGGGGCGGTTGGCGGCCAGCCGCTTGCCTTCGAGCAGGGAGTCGAACATCACATCGCCCACGTGCAAAACGCCGCGCTTGATGCCCTCCTCCGTGAGGTTGTCCACGGCGGTCTGCGTTGGGGCCAGCAGCAGATCGCTGACGTGGTCGGTGAGCACCCGGTTGACCTCCTCCGGCATGCGGCGGTCGAAGCTGCGCAAGCCGGCCTCGACGTGGATGACGGGGATGTGGAGCTTGCTGGCGGCCAAGGCGCCGGCGAGCGTTGAGTTGGTGTCGCCGTAAACGAGTAGGGCGTCTGGGCGCTCGGCGAGCAGGATCTCTTCGATGCCAGCCAGCATCTGAGCGGTCTGGGCACCGTGGGAGCCGCTGCCGACGCCCAAGTGGTGGGCCGGTTCAGGGATGCCGAGTTCCTGGAAGAACACGTCCGACATGTTGGCGTCGTAGTGTTGGCCCGTGTGGACGACCACTTCTTTGATGTCGGCGGGCAGCGCGCGGCTGACGAACGCCATCTTCACGAACTGGGGGCGTGCGCCCACCACGGTGACGATCTTCACCTGAACGCCTCCAGGTTGCGCGGGTCTTTGGCTTGTTCAAGGGTGGCCGGGAAGCCGTCGACGAACCATTTGAGAAACGCGGTGAGGTCCAGTTTCTCTGCCAGCAGCCGCTGGCGGCGCCGGAGCCATTCGGCCTTGGCTCCAGGGTCTTCGGCGAGTTCGATGGCCTTGGCGCGAGCCTCTGCGGGGTCGGCGAGGTTGTGCAGCAGACCGTACTCGTTCTCCAATTCGTGGAAGTTGCCCATGTCGGTATCACCAACAAAGGAGTTGGACCGCACGGCTGGCGTCCCCAAGATGGCCGCTTCCGTCGCCATCGTCTGCGAGTCGCACACCAGAAGGCTGGCCTCGGCCAGCACGTGGTGCATGCGCTCCGGCCGCGTTGGCAGCCGGTACTGCTCCAATTGCTCCGGCAGCGGCCCCTCCGTCGACACGAACACCCGCATGCGTTTGGCGATCTCGCCGGCCAATTCCGCCTTGGCGTCGGCGCTGAGGCCCTGGGCGCCCACGTCGTGGTGGGCTTTCCATGCCACGAAGCGCAGCACCGCAAAGGGCTCGTCGGCACCCACGCCCAGTTCATCGCGGATGGCCGGGTCGGCCTGGAAGACGCTCGGGTGCAGGTAGGCCAGTTCCTTGAACGTGGGGAGCTTGACGCTGCGGCGACCGTAGTCGTGGCGAACCGCCGTTGGCAACAGGAAGGTCGGTTTGAATGGACGCGTCAACCAGAACGCGATGGGGTAGCGAATGGACGACGGCTCGAAGTCGGTGAAGATGATGGCGGGCTTGCGGATGACTGCCGCCGCGTGGGCGACGGCGGGGTTGAGAGTCCCCATCACCAAATCCGGCCTGAACTCGCGGGCGATCTGGATGATGCGGCGCTCCCTTGCCATCCACGCCCGCGCCATGCCTACATCCCCCTGCATCACGCCAACCCGCTCGTAAGGTATGCCGTGGGCCTCCAGCAACTGCGTGGTGACCTCCTTGTCGCGGGCCGTGACGCGTACCTCGTGGCCTTCGGCCATCATGTGCTGGATGAAATTGCGGTAAAGGTGAACGTGGGCGGGGTGTGACAAGTCAAACTGGATCTTCACGAAGCGCCTCCTGCGGCGTCCAGCTTTCCCTGCCACTCCGGTTCGCCGCCATAACCGAAGCGCTCCATCAAGTCGCCACAAATGGCCTGAACCGTCGTGCAGCGCTCGGCTGGCCAGTCGGCCCATCGGTCCACGCGGGGCTTGCTGACATTCTCCGGCCGGGCAAAGTCCTGCACCATGTCCGGGTCGTAGGGGAGGCCGAGGGCCTCGACGAACTCCCGCAGCGCCGGCGACCCTCCCTTCACAAGATCCTCGAAGCGGAAGGTCTGGAAGCCCGGGCGGTGGGCGTAGGTCTCCTGCATGACTCGGTTCTTGAACGCCCAAACCCAGGCCATGCGCTCGTATTCGTCCCAGGCGCGCCAGCGGCGCCAGCCGACCGTGGGGTCCACGCGGCCGGTGGGCTGCCAGTAGGGAATGAAGGTGTGGCCCACCCAACTCTTCCACCGCGTGCGTTTCCAGTTGAGCATCGATGGCACGAACGAGCGCGGGTCCCGCACCACCTGGATGATGGTGGTGTTCCCCAGCGCATCGCCTAGTGCATCGGCCGCCAGCCAACTCATGGAATTCGTTTCAACGTACACGCGGCCCTCGGCGGCGCGGATCGATTCCAGTTTGTCCCGTAGCACCCGCTGGCGCAGCTGCTCCTTGGAGTAACGCCCCTGCGCTGCCCGGTTGGAGAGAATATGGATTGGCCGGGAGCCCGGCGGTTGGTGCTCGCAGGTCACGTCCGGAAATCGACGATTGAGAAAACCGGTTAGGGCCTTTGTGCCGGCGCGTCCTGTTGACACGATGAACGCGTAACGCTCAGGCACCGTACGACCCCTTGCGAACCACCCTGAGCACCCGCTTGCCCGCGTTGAACACCACGTCGCGGGCACCTGCCTGCACCCAGGCGCCCATCGTCGGACTCCAACGCTCCGGATGAACCAGCAAATGCACGGCGGGCCGCTTGCCCGTCTGGAGAAGCTGGATCAGTTCATCGGTGGTGTTGACGCTGTGATCGCTTCCAGAGGTCAGGTCGCGCAGCTTGTTCTTGGCGCCCCAAGAGCGCCCTGTGTCAGAGAAATACTCAATGGGGTCGAGGCTGAGAAACGCCTCGCCCAGCAAACCAAAATCGTTCCAGTCAGCTTGGGCCCAGATGCCGCGTGGGTCATGGGATGACAGGGGGCTGCCGTGCATGCATACCGTCACGATGTCGGCGTGTTGGCGCAGGTGTTCGAGCTCTTCGCCAAACAATTTCACGGCCGCGGCCACGTCGCCGCGGGTTTTGGAGAGCACTTCGTAATGGTATCCGACTTCGTGGCCCATGGCCTCCAGCGCTTCAGCCATCTCCGGCGTAAATGTGTGGGGGTGGCGGAAATAGTAGCTGCTGGCAACGCCGTGCTCCGCCTCCAACTTGGCCATGGCGAGCGAATTCGCGGGCAACCGGTCGACGTCGTGTCGAAGCACCGCGTATCCCGTTTTCGGCTGCTTTTCCAGGTAGTCGCGAACGCGCATCACCTGATAGGGCTTCAAGGCGTCCAGCAATTGAGCGTATTTGGTGAGCGTAAAATCACGCATCACCGCACCTCGTTGGTTCGCTTGGCTTCCGACATGTCAAAATACATGGCAAAGAACAGAAATTGCATTCCCAGGCCGAACAGGATCGTGGACATGGCCAGAAGCGGGAAAAGCGCCCCGCCAATGATGAATTTGAAATAGAGGCCGTAGGCGCCGACGCCCATGCTAATCAGCGTGAAAAGGGCGCCAAAGAGATAGAAGAAAACCAGCGGGTGGAAATCTCTGGCAATGTACTTCACCTTCATTCGCCAGAAGAAATTCCTGCGCAGCAAACCGCTGAGGCGAATCATGTAAGGAACAATCTTGATGCTGGACTTTTCATCGCCATAAACTGCAGGGATCTTGACATCCATCACGCGAATATCGTAGGCATTGAATTTGGCCAGCATGTCATTGCAATAGCCGTACCAGTGGAAGATGTTGTCGACGCCGACGGTTTCAAGCGCTTGACGCGTGACGGCCGTGTACCCGTTCTGGGGGTCGGTGATATGCCAACAACCGCTGCTGACCTTCGTCAACAGGGTAAGCAGGCCGTTGCCGAAGGCACGGAAGCGACTCATGCTTGCAAACGCATCGCGTGCGTACAACCGGTTGCCCTTGGTATAATCGGCGCGACCTTCCACCAGCGGATCAAGCAGGTCAGGCAAGCGCGCGGGATCCATCTGGTTGTCCCCCGCCAGGACCGCCATGATGTCCATGCCGTCGGCAAGGCCCCGGGCATAGCCGGTCTTCAGCGCCTGCCCCACGCCGGAGTTGACCTCGTGATCGATGAGCACCACCCGTTGGTCGCCCGTCTGCTCAATGTACTGCCTGACCATCGCGGCCGTGGCGTCCTTGGAGCAGTCGTTGATGACGTAGATTCGATCCAGGTAGTCTGGCATACCCGCCAGGGTGGTCTGGATGAGCTTCTCCTCGTTGTACGCTGGTACGACGGCGGCGACGCGGCGATCGGAATACATGAGCCTGGTGGCGGGGAGGCTTCCAAGCTGGCACCGCCCCAGGCCGCCCACGGCGAGCCGCCGTTATAAGGCGCGTGGGCCCCCCCAGCAATGACCAATCGCCTCGGACCCGGCGCCGCGGCCATCCTTCCCCTGGATTGGGGCCCGAACGATGCCTTGGCTGCCGCGCGCTACTGGTTCCAGTGGATCGCACCCGGTCAGGCGGCGAAATGGCACTACGGCCCCGCTACGAGGACATCCTGGCGGATCCCGCCACTGAGTTGGAACGAATCGGCCAATTCGTCGAATTTGACGTGGAACCGGCCATGCTAGCCGGCGGCTTCAAGCTACCCAAATTCACGCAGAAACAGCACCGGCTGGTTGCAGCCGCGCCTGACCAGAAGCGGGCCGAGGCGTGGCGCACCAGCCTGTCAGCGGATCAGGTCGCCCAATTCGAGGGTGTCGCCCGTGACGTGCTACCCGTGTTGGGTCATGCATTGACGACCCGCGCGGAGCCCGTCGGGCTGGGCACCGTCGCCGGGGTTTGCGCGCAGCTGTGGGCGGAGGCTCGCAAGGGCGCAAATGTCGACAAGCGTGCACTTCGCGGCTGGCGGCACACGCCCCGCGGCAAGTGACCTGTTATGCATGCTCCCGGCAGTCCTGGGGTCGATCTTCGCACGAATTGGCCCAACGCGCTAGATATCAACGATCTGCTTGGGCGTCTGATAGTAGACCTTGACATCCGTGGAATCGAAGATCTGGGCCAGCCGCGGATCGGAGGCGACCCGTGAAAAATCAGTCGCGTTGTATCGGCCGACGCGCTCATACAAGGTCTGGTACAACTGCTCACCAAGAGTGGTGATAACGAGGTATTTGGTGCCGGTTGAACCGATCCAGTCTTCATCGTAACCGAAGTGATCCGGCGACCTGGGGCGGTTGGGAATGGCCAGGCTGCTCTTGCGGTCTTCACGGCTGAGGAGGTAGTCACCAAATCGGGTTCCAAATCCGCCCAGGTTGTCATAGATCAGATCCGTGCCCCGGGCATCAAAGACCCACTCTGCAGCACTCATTTCGTTATGGGCAACCTGTTGGCTCGCCTTCAGGACGAGGGGGGAATCGAGCGCTCCAAAGACAGTTGTCAGAAACAAGGTAAGGGCAATGAATCCAGCAAGAATGGACCGGCGGTTGGCTCGTGCGTGGCCCAACAAATCCGTCAGGGCAAGTACCAGAAGGGGCACGAGCGCGAAGAGTGTGTAATTCACGTTGAGCGCCCGGTTTGGGTCTTGGCTGAGAAACCGATTGGCTACCAAAACGAATTGAAATGCGACCGTTGCCACGAACCAGCCAAGAATTGTGCGATCGCGAACATCGAACGACTGCCATCGTCCCCGAATCCATTTCCGCGTGAACCAGATTCCAATCACGGCCATGGGAATGGCGTAGCGCCCGCCGTAGAAGAGCGCCAGACGAAGTAGTTCCGGCAACGTCGGCGCCAGGGCGGCGCCCTTGTCGACGCCTTCCACGACGACCGCCTCGGTGGAGCCTCCCTTGAAAGCCGCCACCAGGTCGGCGAACCGTGTCTGATAGCCGGTGCTGGTCAGAAACCACATGATGAAAACCACGCCCAGCAGTAGCGCGTAGCCCGCAAGCGCGTAGGCACGGCGACGCTGGACGAACGCCATGGCGCCCGACCCGGCGGCCACGACGCCGATGGCAAACAGGGTGAAGAGCAAGACAACGGGGTGGCCAAACGGTGCAGTGAGCATCAACACGATCAGGCTCAATCGCCACGGCGGCGCCCGGTTGGTTGCCGTTCGCATCAGCACCAGCAGCAGCGTTGGGGTCAATGCGAAGAATACGAAATTGGGCAGCATGGTGAAGTGCAGCCAGCCCGAGTACAATGGAACACTAACGAGCACTGCCGTCCCGGCTGCCACGGGCTTGGTCATTCCCATGAAGAGGCGCGACAGTGCCACCAGGCCTACGACGAGGCTGAGCGAGGCCCCAACGCCGATGATGTATGCGGCCTCCGGTACCGATGTTCCTGATACAAGGGACACGGATGCGGCCTGGAAATGGGCGCTGGGGTAGATGACATCCGCGCCGACATGGCCATCTCGGATGATCCCGCGAACCGTGCCCAGGTGGGTGAGTTGGTCTCCGCGGCCGTAGGAAAGGAAGCCCAGGGAGCGAGGAATCAGCCAGACCTGTGCTGCTGTGCCGAGCACGATGGCAAACCCGGCTCGGGCCCAGTCCGGCCTGGGCGATGTCGCCAGCACGAGGCCCGAGGCCGCCATGGCTGCCAGGGCAACCCAGTACGCGGCGGGCAGTTGGGCGTAGGGGTTGATGGCGTATCCCTGGGGCTGGTAGGTTGCGATGGTTGCCACTGCGACCAGTTGGGCTAGGATGGCCGTGGCGCCCAGTGCGATGGGCAATGTCGCCGTCTGGCCTCGCATCAGGGTTCCACTCCCACGCTTTGGTCGGTCTTGCTGATCTGTCGGGCGAGGGCTGGCCCTGCGTAGCGTTGCCCGTGCTCCGGGATGTGGGTGCGGTCCCAGGATCGCTGCAGGGAGTCCGTGATGGCGGCTCCAGGGGGGTGGAGAAAATGGGCATGAATGGCCGTCGGAGCGAACGAGGTCTTCCGGATGGCGCGCAGGGCAGCTTTCGCCAGAAGTTTGGGGCGCCGGCGGTTGCGGCCGTCGGGGCGCACAGACGCCACGCGCAGGGGTTGAACCCGCACGTTGGCTGGTACCGCATCCGTCTGGGCGGCGTTGCTCGATGCGTGCTGTTTGAGGTTGCCGAGGGCGGGGCGCAGGCCGGGTACCCGGCTCAGGTTGGCCATCACATTGGAGCGCGCTAAAACCAGTGCCGAGTCGATCAACGGCGCCGTGGCTTCGATCTGGTCCTTGATAAACACGCGATCGTGGAGTGTGATGTACGCAACGCGCGCCGGCTTCTCGAAGGACACGGGATGTCGGCGCCCACAAGAGGGCGGGGCAAATACTTGCCTGTCATTGCAGTTTCCCGGGTTCGCCCTCTGGCGGGTGCGACGGATAGGCCTTAGAAGCAGCACCAACTGGACCTTCATCTGGGGGCGCCGGGGCGTGGGGTCTAGGATGGCGCCGCTCGATGTTCCCCGCCTGCACCCCGGTACATCGACCATGAAGCGCGGCCCGATTGAATTCATTGGTTCGGCCAGTCGGCGGTGGCTTAGCCCGGTGACGCAAGCCCTGGCCGGCTCGTTTGCGCTCAAGCTCTTCAGCGCATTTTTTGCCTTGCTCGCCAGCTTAACGTTGGCTCGCCTGCTGGGTGCAGAAGGATATGGTGCCTACGCCTTCGCGTTGGCCTGGGCCATGCTTCTGACTGTGCCGGCTACGTTGGGCATGGATCGCCTCGTGGTTCGAAACGTAGCAGCGCATCGTGCCCATGACGAGTGGGCCCTGGCGCGGGGCATGATTCGCCGCGCAAACCAGTGGGTGCTGATCGCCGGCGGTTTGATGGTCGCTGGTGCTGCAATCGTAGGGTGGTTGACCCTTGAGGGGGCCGTCCGTGTGACCTTCATTACCGGCTTGGCATTGGTGCCCGTCTTGGCCTTGGGTCGCGTCCGCCGGGCGGCCTTGCAGGGTCTGGACCGGGTCGTGGTGGCCCAAGTACCCGAGTTGTTGCTGATCTATCTCTTGCTCTTGGCGTTCGTCGTTGTCGCCCAGCTGGCGGATGTCCTGTCGGCCGCGGTGGCAATGCAGGCCCATGTTCTGGCTGCAGTCGTGTCGCTCTTGGTGGGGATGGCGCTGTTGGCGCGCAACCGGCCGGCCGAGTTGGACTCGGTGGCGCCCCAGTTCAACAGTCGCGCTTGGCTGCGGGCCGCGATTCCCTTGACGCTTCTTTCGGGGATCATGATCATCAACGGCCGCACCGACGTGGTGATGGTCGGGTGGCTGGCGGGAATTCCCGCCGCCGGAACGTACGATGTGGCCTCCAAGGTGAGCGATCTGGTGGCGTTTCTGCTGACGGCTCTCAACCACGCGGCCGCACCGGCGTTCGCGCGGCTTCACGCGTTGGGCCAGCGAGCAGAATTGCAGGCTCTCATGGTTCGGCAAACGCGGCTGGTCCTGCTGGGAACGCTACCCCTGGCCGCGGGCCTGCTCATCTTCGGCGGGTATGTGCTAGGCGTGTTTGGCAGCGAGTTCACGGCCGGGCGCACGGCCCTGTCCATTCTGGTGCTGGGGCAAATCATCAACGTTGCCGCCGGCCCCGTGGGCTTGCTTTTGATGATGAGTGGGCACGAGAAGCTGGTGGC
>JBFJVP010000102.1:0-8647 GCA_041624075.1 Thermoplasmatota archaeon
GCCGCGGACGCGCTGAACGTCCATGAAGCGGATGTCGTTGCTAAATAAGCGACTGGTTGCGACCAGGAAGTCCCCGCCGTTGGCCCCGACGTCATTGATGCGGGGAGTTTCGTCGGGGGCACCGGTGGCGCACCCGGCAAGTACAGTTGCCGCAAGGATCCAGCCGAGAGCCCTCATATGCATTTTCCAATCGAGACGTAGTAGCCCTTAAAGTGCCAACCAGTGGGGTCTCCGCCGCGCGACGTGTCCGGCTCGGAAAGGGGCACGCCAAACGTTCCATGGGCCGGTTCAAACGGGGTATCCCCGATACGGCCCTGCCACTGTGCGACATTGGCGCATTTACTGGCAGCCTCGGCGAACTGCAGAGTACATTCAACCGCTTTGTGCTCCGTGGATCCAGGCTGGACTCCAGGCTTTTCCGGATCGATCGTGGGGTACATGGGTCGAAAACCATTGTAGGTACAAACCACGTAGTTACCAACGTTTGACGCCGAAGCAGGTGCCGCGCAAGCCACCACCGAGGCCATGGCGATCAAGTACAGGGACAAGACGAGTGTTGCGCGCATGAGGTTCCACCACCGCGCGGCCGGCAGCCGCGCCTGGCATCGATTACTGCCCGGGTTGTTATAGAGCTAGTTGAACAGTTTTTGGCCTTGACATGGCGCGGCGGTCAAGCTCAGCCTGCCTCCGGCCCACCCCGGGGTGCGACCTGGCATGGCGCACGCCGTCTGGATGCCCATCCCTTGCACAGAATTTGGCACGTTGCACGCATTAACAAACCCCAGCTGTTTCTCGACGTTTGGTGGAACATGAAACGACCATCAATCTTGGCAGCGCTGCTGCTTGCAAGCCTGGCCACGACCACACCAGCCTCGGCCCAAGGCCCATGCCCAGACATCCCTTCGGACTACATCATTGACGACGCCGTTGGGTGCGCTACGGGTACAGGGCCCTGGCTCCGCGAGCGGGGGGAAGAAGTTGAGGCTCAGGTGCAGCAAAGGGTCAATTGGGTCCGCGAGCGCGTTGAGGACGCTGGGCGGGACGCGGAGGAAGCAGTTGGGTGGGCGCGCGAAACGGGAGAAGGCGCAGCCGGAACCGTCCTGGGCGGCGGTGCGGCGATGTACCAGGAAGGAAAACGCCGTGCCGAGATCGTCTACGACGGCGCCCGAGGCGTCGCCGACCCCGCGCCCTACTACACTACGGTCAGGACCATTCTCCAGCCTTGGCCCCCGTATGCATGGCTTGCCCAGCAACAACGTGCACTCGAGGCCGACTACCGTGCAGCCTGGAGCGGCGTGGGGACCCAGTACGAGTCCGCCCATCGGACCGCTGACCTGAACGTGCGTTCCGCGTGGATCGTTGGCGCTGGCGCATTCAATAACGCCATGGATGGCACGGTTTGCCTGCACACTCAGGAGTACTGCCCCAAGCTTCCGGCCGACGCAGGCGGCTTGCGGCCCGGTTCGAACTTCCCGTCTCCCGTGGACATCCCCAACCTGCCTTCCGAGGGCCCGGGGACTGGTTTCTTCGCGAACATGCCCGACCCCTTCCCCGTCCGGTTGCCCGAAGATTTGCCGCTTCCGTAAGACCCCCAACCTCAACCCCCTTCACCCCCACGCCAGCCATTGAGGCGACGGCGGCGCCCGAGCGCACGCTTGGGTTGCCCGCCCCGGGCGCCCCACTGTTGGTTAAAACATGGGCTGGGCCCCCATGGGCTTTCGGCGCTGGACCTGTGCGCCAGCCAAGAGCGCCCGTCGTGTGGCGCCACGCCGCCATTGCATTCCAGACATCACACCGACCAAGCGCGCGCTTGCGGCTAAGCCATGCGGCCGCGAGAGGGACGCCAAGCGGCCCGGGCCCAACCACGCCCGTCCACGAACCTTTATAGCAGGCAACCGTGGCCCCATCAACCATGGCAGGGGCCCCAGACGCCGCGGCGGAACCGTTGCTGGAAGACGACAAGTTCCGCGACCATTGTGGAATCGTCGGCATTGCGGCGAAGCGGTCCGTATCCCCACTTTTGTATTATTCATTGCAATCCTTGCAGCACCGCGGCCAGGAGTCAGCGGGCATCGTCACCCTCGACGGTTTGTACGAATTTCGTACCCACAAGGACATGGGCCTGGTGGACCAGGTGTTCAATCCGCGCCGCATCGAACGGCTGCGGGGGAAGACCGGCATCGGCCACGTACGGTACTCGACATCGGCTGGCAGCGTGGAGGACGCAGCCCAGCCGCAGGTCGTGATGGGGTCGATGGGCGGCATTGCGCTGGCCCACAACGGCAACATCCCCAACACGGAACACCTGCGTGAGGAGTTGCAGGCGAAGGGCTGGGCGTTCTACACCGGCAACGACACGGAAGTCGTGGTCCGCCTGCTGGCCAACAAGCTCAACAAGTACGAGGGCGACAAGGTCCGCGCCATTTCGTCACTGATGGATCGCTTGGAAGGCGCGTACTGTTTCACCTTGCTCATCGGCAACGAATTGTTTGCCGTGCGCGACCCACTAGGGATCAAGCCCCTTTGCGCCGGCGAATTGCCGGATGGGCAGGGATTCGTCGTGGCGTCCGAGTCGGTCGCCCTGGATGTCATTGGCGCGCGCTGGATTCGTGACATCAAGCCCGGCGAAGTGGTACGGGTCACCAAGGAGGGCATCGAGTGCGTCGCCCTCAAGCCGGCATCCAAGCCAGCCCGGTGTTTCTTCGAGTACATTTACTTCGCGCGCCCCGATTCCTGGATGGATGGGCGCCTCAACCAACAGGTGCGAGAGGACATTGGCCGGGTCTTGTCACGTGAGGCCCCTGTGGACGCCGACTTGGTGGTACCGGTGCCGGACTCCGGTCGCAGCCACGCGCAAGGCTACGCTGCCGAATCGGGCATCCCGTACATGGAGGCGCTGATGAAGAACCGGTACGTTCACCGTACGTTCATCATGCCCACGCAGGAGAGCCGAGAGCTCAACGTGCGGCTGAAACTGAATCCCATGCGGCAAGTCATCGACGGCAAGCGCGTCATTCTCATCGACGACTCCATCGTGCGGGGAACCACCATGCGCCGCATCGTCCGGATGCTGCGCGATGCAGGTGCCGCCGAGGTCCACATCCGCATTGGCTGCCCACCCATCGTGGCGCCGTGCTACCTCGGAATTGACATGAGCACCCGCGATCAGTTGGTGGCAGCCACCATGACGCCCGACGAAATCCGGGACCACATTGGTGCCGACAGCCTGGCCTACATCAGTCAAGAAGGCATGGTTCGCTCCTTGGGCTTCCCCGAGGACGAGTTGTGCATGGGCTGCATCAGTGGCAAGTACCCGGTTCCTGTGCGCGGCGAGCGGCTGCGTGACGGCACACTGGTTGAGAAGCTGAAGCAGGCCACGCTGGACACGCCGACGGCCAAGGCGGAAGCCTAGCCATTCGTGCCGGCCGGATTGCTCTCCAACGTCCCTTAAGAAGCTCGGCCCCTTGGCGCACGCATGGCCGACACCCCCGTCCTGCTGCGCATCCCATTCAGCCCGTATTGTCGCAAGGCGGAGTGGGCACTGAGCCAGGCCGGCATTGCGTATCGAAGTCTCGACGTGCTTCCCACGGGCATGACCCAAATCGAGCGCGCCAACCCCCACGGCATGGTGCCCATGATGGTGGACGGCGACACGCCAGTCTTTGGCAGTGAACGAATCACACGCTGGGCCGCAGACCACGCACGACCCGACACGCCCCCACTCTTTCCCGAATCCTGGAGCCAGAGCATTGAGGAGTGGGAAGCCTGGGCCGACAACCACATCGGTCCAATCGCACGCCGGGAGGCGTACCGGGTGGCGTACAACCAGCCCTTCAAGTTGACCCGAAAGCCACTCGTCCGGGTTGTGGCCCGCGTGGCCCGACCCCAAGTGCTGGGGATTCTGAAGTTCTACAAGGCCAGGCGATTCGACGACGAGGACGAGCAGGCGATCCCTGAACTGCTGGCGCGCATTGGCAAGCAACTGGATCAATCTGGAACGGGCTACCTGTTCGGTCCGCGACCAACGGCTGCTGACCTGGCCACGGCGGCCATGGTGGAAACCCTCACCTATGCGGAGCCTGCCCGCAAGTACGCCGAAATGGATGGCTGGATGCAAGCGACCGCCCACTTGGAGCGTGTGCGCCCCGCCAAGCTGTCTCGCGTGGGGCGCCGCTGGATTCGGGAGAAGGACTGGCAGTGGTTGGAGTCAGTCAAGCCCGACGCCCCGACAATCGCGGCCTAGCGGCCACCCGAGGGGACAGCGTTCCCGCATGGGAGCCTTGGCTGCAAGGGTCAGCAACCGCGAGAAAAGAAAGAAGGAAAGGGTGAGGGATTACATCAGCCAAGCGCGGGAGCGCCGAGCCTAGTTCTTGGCGACGACGTTGACCTTGGAGAAGTACTCCTTGGCGTCAACGGGGTTCGCCTTGATCGTGTCAGCGCCTTGCTGCCAGTTGGCAGGGCAAACCTCGCCGTGCTGCTCGTGGAACTGCAGGGCGTCGACCATGCGCAGGGCCTCGTCAACGTTGCGACCCAGGGGCATGTCGTTGACCAGGGCGTGGCGAACGACGCCCTTGGCATCGATCAGGAACAGGCCGCGGAAGGCGACGCCGCCGGGGGCCAGCACGTCGAAGGCGCGGCTGATGTCCTTGGTGGTGTCAGCGATGATGGGGTACTGGACGCCGCCCAGGCCGCCTTCGTTGCGGGGCATGCGGTTCCAGGCGTGGTGGCTGAATTCCTGGTCCGTGGAGCAAGCGATGAGTTCCACGTTGCGCTCGGCGAAGTCGGCGCGGCGGTTCTCGAAGGCAATGAGCTCGGTGGGGCAGACGAAGGTGAAGTCCTTGGGGTAGAAGAAAAGGACCGTGTAGCGGCCGTTCTTCCAGTTGTTGCTGAGCGTGTAGTCGACGATCTCTTCGCCAACGACGGCCTTCGCGGTGAAATCGGGGGCCTGGGTTCCTACAAGAGTCATGGTATCACTCGTGAGGCCCGACATCAAGGCCGAGCCTGGTTGATTTCGCCCAAACGGCCCGCCATAAAGGGTTTGTCGGCAGGTGCCTTGTGAGAGGAAAGGGGAGAGGGGAGGCGTGGGACCTTAAATCAGGCAGGGGTCGCCGAAGTCAGACTCGACGCAGGGGGCGTGGAGCCACTGGGGTCCGGCCACCCAGGCGTCGATGAGGATGTCGATGACATCGTTGCCACCGTGGTGGCTGATCTGGTTGTAGGCGAACGTCGTGGTCCAGGCCCAGCTGTGCACGAAGTTGTATGCGGCTTCGTAGTTGCTCGGGTCGGCGGGACCGGTGACGGGGACGGTCATGGCGTCCAGGAAGGCGTCGTAGGACTGTTGGGCCACGCGGGCGCCAACGCCAGCGGCGCCGGTACCGGCGTTGGTGGCCCAGCCCGTCGTGTAGTCGACGGTGTCCTGGGGCTCATCGGCCGCGGCAAGGGGTGCGATCAGAGTTACAAGCATCGTGGCCACCAGCAAGCGAACCATACCGACCGTGCAAGGCTGCAACATCTTCCACTTTTTGCAGCGTAACCTTATTAGCTATTTCTTGGCAATGTTTGCAACATTCTAGCGGATTGGCCAAAAACGCCAATCCAACAGGAGGTAGCGGCCAGTCGAGTCCCCCCACGAGAAAATCCAGGCAACATCGACGCAAGCCGCAGCCACCCTGCATGGAACCGGTTGCACAGCCCCCCGATGTTATATCGGCGAAAACCAGGGCAAGAATTCGTTTGATCGCAGACGGTGTCGCCAAAACCCGCCAAAATCACGCGGGCTGCGAGGCCGCCAGCAAACCCTCAACCTCAGCCGGCCTCACCACATGGCCCTGCGGGCCCTCGTGGCCCACAATCACGGCCGCAGCCGCCATCCCCCACCGAAGTGCCCCAACCTGATCCTCCCCCGCCAGCAGGCCGGCATACCAGCCCGAGCGAAGCGCATCCCCCGCACCCGTCGGATCCACCACCTTGGCCGCCACGGCACCAAGGTGCACCGGCTCCTGGCCCGCCCGGTACAGCGATGCGCCGTCGCCGCCCCGGGTCACGACCACAGTATCCACGTGGTCCACGAGTTGCTCGGGCCCATCATAGTCCAGGTAAGAGAGCGCCCGGCGCAGCTCCACCGCGTTGCAGAAGAACACGTCCGCCATCTCCAGCATCCGCCGGAAACTCGAAGGCTCATAGGCAAAGTGAATCTCCTGACCAGGATCAAAGCCAACCCGAACTCCCGCAACACGGGCCGCCGCCACCACCGGCTCATAGCTGGCCGGATCGCCCGTACTCACATGCAACCACGACACGCCATCGATCAACCCGAGCGGCACCTGATACGGCGGCGTCATGGCACCCTGATCCATGCAGTAAGACTGGTCATCGTCAGCCGTCAGGACAAAGCACGTCGGCGTTCGGGTCCCGCCCAAGTCAAAGTGCGTCAAATCCACGCCATCCGCCTCCAAGCCGACCTTCCAGTCCGGCGGAAAATCCGGCCCCACGCGACTCCACAAGCGCACCGGAACCTCCAACCCCGCAGCATGGCGCGCGATGTTACAAGCCGTACCGCCATGCACCGTCCGCCGATCCTGCACCGGCCGGGACTCGCCAGGCGCCGGCAACTCCTTGAGTCGAAGTTGAACATCGATGTTGGTGTGGCCGACGACGGCGAGGAAGGCTCGAAGCACAAGCCTCCCACCACCCGGTCCAATATGGGTGCTGCGCACGGACGTCAACAACGGCCCAGTGGCGAGCCAACCAGCAACCACCCGCTGGCAGCCAAGCTCAGCTACGGTCCGCCATCGAAACCGGGACCGGCGCGCGCCTCGCCGCCGTGTACAGCTTCATCCGACCCTGAAGCTTGATCTCCACCAAGCCCTCGCCGGCCAGCCGCCCAAGCCGGTGCTGGGTGGTTGACCGACTCCAACCCCAGTGCGCCGCAGCATCCAGGATTTCACGTTGCTTCGTACCAGGGTGCCCCAGCAGCCAGCCATGCAGCCGCTCCAGTTCCGGCTCCCGCAACAAGACCACCGTATTCCACGAATCATCGAAACGCCCGTGGTTCTCGAAATACCGCAGCGTCGCCTTGTGACCATGCTCCTGAATCAGGTTGGCCTGCCGCAGCACCGCCAAGTGGTGCCGCGCCGTGCCCGTGGGAATACCGGTAGCCCTCACCAATTCCCGAAACGTCCCCCCGGGGTTCTGTAGAATGTAATCGTACAGCTTCTGGCGGTTCGGATGGGCCAATGGGCTTCGCGCCCGCTGCGTCGTCCACAGACCCAAGGCAAGCTTGGCCGCCACTGCCAACACGGCCGTGATGCCAACAGCCGCCACCAACTGAGGCGTCCCCACAGTCACGAAAGCTTCGTCCACAGCGAGTTTTTCCAGGTCGCCCCCCAGGGCGCCACCGAGGCGACCATTCTCCAGCGACTCCACGGCCAGCCCGGTCAGGCTCAGGTTTCCCCAGGCTCGAAGCGTTTGGTCAGGATCGACTGCGCAACCAGCCGTACTGGAACACAACGGCCCAGACGCCTGGGGCAGGCGCAGCCTGCCTTGAAGCGTGACGTCAACCACCGAGCCACCGACCACGACCGCCGCCGGACGCGCCTGCACGGCGAGCAGAGCCCCGGAAGCCGTCAACTCAACGTATTCGTACACGCGCACGCGGGCGTAGGATCCAGTCGGCGCCGAGACCGTATGAATCGTCCGTGAACCACCGCCAGGACACGAGTCACCCTGACAATCATTGTCGAAATTATGGAGAACCAGCTTCAAAGCGCCCTCTGCGGCGACGACCACATCCAGACCGTCCACGGGACCATCCAGTTGCCGCGCCACGACTACGGGCTCGTCGCCAGCCGCACACGAGTCGGGCGGCAGCAGACGGCGAGCAGTATGGCTCTCGCGAAGCCAAGGCGTCGCACACCCATTGGTGGCGCCAAGCACCGTTAGAAGACCCTCCGTCAGGCCCACCTGAAGCGTGTTTGATTGGACAAAGAGGGCCGACCAGCCGTCCCGCTGCCACCAATTGAAACTCTGAGGCTCATTTGACGACACACCCTGGGTCCATTGCGATGGCGGGCCTAGCCGCGGGCTGACGTACGCCTTGGCTCCAGCCTGCACGTGAAGCTGCTCCCGCGACGCGAACCCGCCCGGAAGACTCAGCTCAGCGCTCGCGGTTTGATTTGGATCAAAAACCAGAGCAACCCACGTAGCGTTCCACTGGGAAAGCCCCGTCACGCTGGCTCCCGCGCCAAATTCAACGTCCAGCAGAGTGCCCGCAGTCACGCAAGGCACCAGGCAAGCAATCAGGAACCACACATGGGCTCGGGCCAAGTTGTGATCACCCCACTTGCATCGAATCTGCTATACTGGGCACTCGTGACAGGATACGTTTTCGCCGGGCCATGGGAACCGATGGAAGGCTCAGAAAATTCGGCGGCGCCGGGGTACGTGTTGAAGCTGCCACCGGTGCTCACCGTATCCAAGCTGAGACGAACGGTCGTCGTAGAATTCGTGGCGATGAAATGGTCGCTCCACGGGCTGGTGCTATCCTGTTCCCCAGGTGGTGTTGTGAGCGAGACCCGAGACTCGGCGGGGCTCCCGACGGGCTGCCATGAAACGTGGCCTACAGGCCCGCCTTCCAAGGCAATTTCGA
>JBFJVP010000103.1:0-8632 GCA_041624075.1 Thermoplasmatota archaeon
CCCAGGCCCCGAAGAGCCGGCGGACCCCCCGGAGGTCGAGCGCCTCCGTCAGCCAAGATCGAGGAGCTCACGGGCCAGGTATCGACGCTAAGCAAATCACTCGATGAGGAGAAGCAGCAGCTGCGATCCGTGGACGAGAAGGTCGCCGGCGTAGAAGACCGCATTAAGAGCCTCATGAAGCTCTCCGAGTTGCTCTCGGTGCGCTACAATCCCTTCCTCGAAGAATCTGAAGGCGCCCTCTTTGACGAGCGCTACACGGCCGACGAACTGGTTGCCCGGCTGGCCGGCGGCGACGTGCGGCTGGCCGACACCGGACCCGGTGGCCCTGCCTCACGCCAGGAACCAGCAGGGGACGAGGCCGTGGAGCAGCCCCAGGACAAGTTTTCGCGCTCGCCCCTGCGTGAAGTGATCCGCCCCGAGGCCGACCGGTCCCCCGCAGACCACGAGTCGGCCGATTCCGATCGCGCCCCCGCCACGCGGGACGAAGCCCCCTCCGAGGCAGCCCCGAGCGGTCCCCCGAAGCAGGAACCAAGCCCCAGAGTGCCGCGGCGACAAGAACCGCCAGATCTGATGCCTTCGGATCTGGAAGCCCGCGTGGACCAATTGCTTGAGCGGCTGCTGGGTTCCGACGGCCCACCGCGACGACCCGCAGTTGAGGCTGGCCCCGAAACATCCGATTCGTCGGCGGGAGCTGGCGACGCCCGCACTCAACGGCAGCCGCCCGCACCTGCCGAGCCAAAGGCGACGCAAGCCACAAGCCCACCAATTCCCGCCCCACTACCTCACGAGGCACCGACAGCACCCTCCGCGCCCCTCCGATCCCAAGACCGGGCGACAACCATGCCCGCGATTCAGGCAACGGCCCAGGAAGCCAAGCCCGGGCTCAGGCAATCCTACCTGGCCATCGCATGGCTGGACTACCTGAGCGACGTTGGCTCGCCGGAAGCGCTTCACCCGCTACTCAACTACTACCGTCACGTAGGCTGGCTGGACCCATCCACGCATCAATGGCTCGCCGCCCTGGCTGCTGGAATCACGGATGTAGCCGGTCAAGCCGACGACTCCTCGGCCGGCGCCCCACAATGGACCAAGCTCGGCCTGGACCCCCGTGGCCTTGCCCGACTGCACCAGCAAAGCCTGCGCTTTCTGGAATTGCTGCGCCACGGGCTCCACGAGGAAGACTTTGACCGCGTCGAGGCCGCCGCACGCAGCCTGCTGGGGGAGATCTGATGGGCTTCTCCCAAACCGCCGTCTTCGTCATCGTCTTCTCCACCGGACTCCTCATGGCTGGCGTCATGCTGCGGGGCACCCTCCACGCCCAGCAAGAAATCACGGACGGATGGCGGGAAGCCGAAAACCGGGTCGAACGGCAACGCCACACCAACATCGAAATTACCGACGTCCGCAAGGCGGGCTCCAACCTGTTCATCGACGCTGACAACACGGGCTCCACCACGCTGGACCTCGCCCTGGCCGACCTGCTCATCGATGGCGCATGGTCCACCAGCGGCATCGACTCGATCCGCGTAGAAAACACCGTGACCAACGTGTGGCCCCCCAAGACCTCAGCCGAGATCCGACTCACCCCAGGCCCCGGACCTGCGCCCGATGACGTTGTCCTGATCGCAGAAACCGGCGCCGCCGCCTACTGGAGGTCCTGAAATGGCCGGGTCCGCAGCGGGCGAATCGATCCTGTTCATCGGCTCCATCCTGATCACCGTCGCCTTCATCGGCGTCTTTTCGGGAGTCGTGCAAAACCTGTCGCGAGGCGTTGGGGAACGGGGGGACATCCTGGGCGAAGAACTGGCATCCGATATCGCCATCATCAACGACCCCCAAGCCATGACCACGAGCCCTCTCACCGTCTATGTCAAGAACACCGGAACCCGCGCGATCCTGACCCCGGATGTCTCCATTCTGCTGGACGGCGTCATCTCCCAGAGCAACACCAAGGATGTCCTTGGATCCGCCGACGACGACACCTGGCTGCCCGGCGAAGTGCTCCAGATTACCGTCAATGACCTCGCCGTCGGCTCCGGCGACCACCGCGTTCGCGTCGTGACCCCTAGTGGAATCGACGACACCTTTGCCTTCTCGAGTTAACCATGACCGTCTTGAAGTTTGACCTCGACCGCGACGACCTCTGCGACCGCCTCGGCGGCGGACTCCCCGAGGGCAGCCTGGTCGTCATGGACGGCGTGTACGGCGCCGGCAAGAGCATTCTCGTGCAGCGCTTGGCGTACGGATTGATCACCAACGACAAGTCGGTCGCCTATGTTTCCACCGAACTGACCACCGCCGGCTTCCTAGCCCAGATGGAGAGCCTCGACTACGATGTGGAAGACCCCCTGATGGACGAGCGGCTGGTCTTCATTCCCCTCCACCCGCTGCTGGGCGCCCGCGCACCCCGCGGCGAATTGCTGGAACGCATCGTGCGGGCCAAGCGGCTCTACAGCAAGGACATCATCGTCTTCGACACCTTCAGCAAATTCCTCGCAGACCACCTGCGCGCCCGGGGCGGCGACTTCGCCGCGACCGAGCAGATCGAAGCCGTACTCCACCTCTTCAAGCGACTCACCAGCCTGGGCAAGACAATCATCCTTACCCTGGAAGAGGGCCAAGTGCCAGACTCCGTCTCCTCCTCATTCAAGGAAGTCGCCGACTTGTACCTCAACATCAAGTTCGAATTGCAGGGCGCCAGCGCCAGCCGCCGCATCGTAGTCCAACGGATGACCAGGGCCCAAGGGCGCTTCGGAGAAGTGATCGGCTTCCGCGTCGAACCAGGCGTCGGCATCGTCATTGAAATCAAGTCGGTGGTCTAAGTGGCCGAACCCGCGAAGCTCAAGGACGTACTCGCCCGGCACCCCCACCTGGAGGCATACCTCAAACGGTGGCGCGCCGGCGGCGGCTCCATGCCCACGTGGGTACCAGAAATCAGTCGCGACCTGAAGGGCAAGAAGCCCTACAATTTCCTCTACCCCGTCGGGGACCCCATCTTCATCCACCTCGTCGAGGACGGCAGCAGCCTCTTCCCCCGCTACTATGCCATCCAGCCCCAACTAGCCGACGAAGAAGCACCCATCTACGAAGCGCTGCGCCTGCAAGCCTTCCTCCATGCACCGGATGTTCCCGTCCCCGAAACCGACCAGGAATACCGCGAGCACCTCAATTCACTGCTCGCCAAAATCGCAAAAGGCAAGAAGATCCGCTTGCGCGTACCCGGCCGACGAGGCCTCCACACCCTAAGCGACCTCGAGAACGAGAAGTTTCGATTCCTCCTCTTCCGAGACATCGTCGAACATGATCTCATCGAACCCGTGATGAAAGATCCCTGGATCGAAGACATCAACGCCCTCGGCCTCAAGAACCTGCACGTCGTCCACAAGGTCTTCGGCATGGTGGAAACCAACCTTGCCTTCCCAACCCACAACGCCCACGACGCCTGGCTGGCACGAATGGGCGAACGCATGGGCCGACCCGTCTCCGGTAGCAGTCCCATTGTCGACGGCGCGCTACCCAACGGCAGCCGCATCAACATCATCTTCAGCGACGAAATCAGCAAGGGCGGCAGCAGCTGGACCGTGCGCAAATTCAGCGACACGCCCCTTCCCGTCACCCAGATCGTCGCGTGGGGTACCTTCAGCGCCGAGGTGGCAGCGTACCTGTGGTTGTGCCTCGAAAACGGCATGTCCGTCTTCGTTGCCGGCGAAACCGCCAGCGGCAAGACCACCTCGACCAATTCGATTCTGCCGTTCATCAAACCCAAAAGCAAAATCATGACGGCCGAGGACACCCCCGAGGTCCTGCCTCCCCACGACAATTGGCAACAGCTCATCACACGAGACCGGGGAACCAGTGAATCGAGCGTCACGATGTACGATTTGCTCAAGGCAGGCCTCCGGTCCAGACCCAATTACATCATTGTCGGAGAGATTCGTGGTGCAGAAGGTGCCGTCGCGTTCCAGGCCATGCAAACGGGCCACCCCACGATGGCCACTTTCCACGCCAGCAGCGTCGCCAAACTCATCCAGCGATTCACCAGCGACCCCATCAACGTGCCGCTCCAGTTCATGCCCAACCTGAACGTCGTGCTCATCCAGATGGCGGTCTATGTGCATGGAAAGATGTTACGCAGGGTGCTGGCTGTTGAAGAAATCGAGGGGTATTCGAAGCGGACCAATACCGCCGTGACGCGGCAGGTCTTTGGCTGGGATTCCGTCAAGGATCAATTCAAGTTTGCCGGCCGCAACAATTCCTATGTACTGGAGCAATTGGTGGCGCCAAAATTGGGTTTCTCCGACTCTCGCATGATCTACAAGGAGCTGGACAAACGCAAGTGGATTATTGAGGAAATGATTCGCCGAGAAATGTTCGACTACCACGAAGTTGGCGAGATTCTGTTCAATTACGCCGAAATCCGCGAGAAGGCACTCCCCTTCGAGGTGCCGGAGGAGTTGATGGCACATGGCCGGTAGGAACAAACGCAGGACGCCCCCGCCGGGTCAGTCCGGGCAGGCACAGCCCAAGGCCATCTTTGGCCAATTTCCTCCGGTAAGGCACCTGCAAGAATACCTCAATTCGTATCGATCGGAAACCGGGCGGTTGCCCCAATTCGTCAAGGAACTGAGGGCCGATGAGGATTACACTCCAGTGGATCTCGTCTACCCGTTGGACGAGGCGGTTTTTGTTCACATTCGGCCACTGGCAAGGGGCCTCGGCTATCACGTCATCGAGCCGATTCTGGACGACGATGATCGGGAGGTTTTCCACCGCGTCAAGCAGAAATTGTTCGGCCTTGCCCTGTACCGGAGGCCCCCGGAGAACCAGGAGCAATTGGAGAGCGAATTGTTAACTCTCTTCGACGAGGTGACCTCCCGTCGCCGTTCAGACCTTGTGCAAGTTGAACCCGATCGGGTGGAGGCACTCAAATATTACCTCATTCGGGACATTGCTCGGTATGGGCCCCTACAGCCGTTTACGCTGGATCCTTACCTGGAGGACATTCAAGCCGTGGGCACGCACCCGATCCATGTCATTCACAAGGATTTTGACATGTTGAAAACCAATGTTCGGTTTGATTCGCAAGAGCAACTGGACGTGTTTGTTCGCAACTTGTCGGAGCGCATGGGTCGCCCCGTTAGTGACTCGCGCCCCATCGTGGATGCAACCTTGGGCGATGGCAGTCGGATCAACATCGTCTACTCCGAGGATGTCAGCCGGATGGGGCCAAGTTTCAGCATCCGACGGGTGCACGAAAATCCCATTAGTGTTACCCAGCTCATTTCTTGGGGGACGCTGAGCCCGCAGATTGCGGCCTATATCTGGTTGTGCCTCGAAAACGGTATGAGTGTTTTCGTGTGCGGTGAGGCGGCCTGCGGAAAATCCGCCACCCTCAATGCGTTTCTTTCTTTCATTGACCCGCGCAGCAAGTTGTATTCCGCAGAGGACACTCCCGAGGTGCGTCCACCGCATCCTGTTTGGCAGCGGCTCCTGACGCGGGAAGTGGGTCCTGTTGAGGCGCGGGTGGAAATGTTTGACCTGCTGAAGGCGGCCCTGCGCAGTCGCCCCAACTACATCGTGGTGGGCGAGATTCGCGGTGCTGAGGGGGCCGTGGCTTTTCAGGCAATGCAGACGGGTCACCCGACCGTGGCCACCTTTCATGCCACGGACAAGGTCAAGATGATTCAACGCTTGAGTGCCCCGCCCATCAGTATTCCCCTGACGTTCATGGACAACTTGAACGTCGCTGTGTTCCAGCAGGCCTTTCACAAACATGGTCGCCTGATTCGTCGTGTTACCAGCGTTGATGAGATTCAGGGTTATTCGGAGCTGGATGGGGGCATCATCACCTTGCCCGTGTTTGAATACAAGGCCAACTCCGATTCGCACGACTTCAAGGGGTACAACAATTCATTTGTTCTGGAGCGGAAGATTGCCGAGGCACACGGTTACGAAGACCCCGGCATGATCTACGAGGTGCTCGAGCGACGGGCCCTGATTCTTCAGGGCCTGGTTGACCATGGCGTGATGGGGTTCAACGAGGTCAACAAGATCCTGTTTGAGTTCGTCGATAAGGGAGAGGCGGCATTGCCGTTCAAGCTCCCTGGAGAACCTCCCAGTCATTGAGGTTGCATGGATTACCAACGCGCGTTCCAGATTCTCAACATGCCCCCGCGAACATACGTGCTGACAAGGGGAATCCCCATTGTCGTGGCGGGTCTGGTTCTCTCGGTCTTGTTGGGTGTTTTTGGGGGGCTCTTCTTGCCTCCCTTGCTGCGCGTACTTGCGCCGTTGCTGGTGATGGCATTTTTTGTCATGCTGGCCGTGGTTTACCCCTTGTCTGCGGCCGATCGGAAACGGTCTGAGATCGATAACGCCCTGCCGTTCTTCATGACTCATTTTGGAGTCTTGTCAACCAGCAACATGCCTCGAACGGAGGTGTTTCGGATGCTGGGCACCAAGACGGAGTACGGGGCCCTGGCCGACGAGTTGCTTCGCATCCATTCGTTGGTGGAGGATTGGAACATGAGCCTGCCGGAGGCGTGCCGCTTTGTCTCCCAAGCCACGCCGTCCCAGATCTTCAGCGACTTCCTGGAGCGCTTGGCCCACGCCATGGAGACGGGCCATAGCCTGGAGGCGTTCCTGCGTAGCGAGCAGGATGTGGTGATGAAGGAGTACGCTACGGTCTACGAGACCGCGATCTACCAGATCGAGAACTGGAAGGACATCTACGTGTCCGTGGTCATGAGCGGCGCTTTCTTCGTGATCTTCGCAGTGATTACGCCCATTATCACCGGCAGCAGCCCCGAGACCCTTTTGATGGGCGTTCTGGCTTTTGTGCTCTTCATGGAGATTTTGCTGGTGATGCTGCTCAAGGTGCGCGTGCCCCATGATCAACTGCATCACCGGTTAGCGATCGTTTCTGCAGAAAAGCGGCGCGTGCGCCTGCTTCTCGGGGGCACCATTCTGGCTTCCTTGGCGTTGTTGCCGATGCTTTACTTGTTGGCGGGGTTGCCTCTGGAGATCGCCATCATCAGTGCGAGTGCCCCCTTGGGCGCAACGGGTTATGTGGCCCGTCGCATGGAAGACCGAATCAAGCGGCGAGAAGACAATTACAGCGCTTTCATCCGGTCAGTGGGGGCATCGGCGGCGGCCAGGGGCGGGGCGTTGCGGGACGTGCTACGATCCGTGCGCAGGCACAACTTTGGACCGCTGACTCAACTGGTCCACAACCTGTTCAGCCGCCTCACGTGGCGCCTTGACGATCGCATGGCGTGGAAGCACTTTAGCGCGGAGAGCGGCAGCAACCTGATTGATTCGTTCAACGACATGTTCGTGGAGGGTGCCAACACGGGCGGCAAGCCGGACCTGATTGGTGAAATCATCAGCGAAAACGTTGTTCGGATCATGAACCTGCGCAAGGCTCGCTACTCGACGGCGGGTACGTTTCGCGGCAACGTGATCGGCCTGACGGCTTCCATGGCGTTTGTGATGTTCTTGGGCGTCGGCATTCTCGGCGTGCTGGGTGACATCTTTGCAACGGCTGGTACCAGCGACATCGACCCTGACCTGGCACCCGTTCAGGTGAACTTCGACGTGGACTTGGTGCTGGTGGAGGAGCTGATCTTCTGGCTCATCGTGTCCCACTGTCTCTTGGCCGGCATCATGTTGAAGATGGTCGACGGCGGATCGACGCCAGCAGGCCTCAGCGTTTTCCTGGTGTTGTTATGGCTGTCCATTGGGCTGGCCTACCTGAGTCAACAGGTGATCCCGAACCTGTTCAGCATCGGCGGTCAGGGGTAGCGACCGCGTCGCGGCGGCGGCTGGCAACGCAAACCGTTGAATGCGGCAGCGCCTCGGCGATTCCATGTTCCGGGTCCTGCCCGTCGTAATCATCCTCGTTGTCACGGTCGGGGGTTGCCTCGATGTCGTCGCTCCAGGCGAAGACGCAGAAACCGCATCGCCCCAAGCGCCGATGCCGGAGCCCGACGCCGAGCAAGAGCCCCCGGGGCCCGATGATGATCAACCCGATCCACCAGCCGGACCATTGAGTGGCCGAAAGTTGTTGGATGCGGCGTTGTCGTTGATTCATGCTGAAGCCCCAAATGCTACCCTGGCAGCGGCGCGTGGGTGGGGCTTCATCAACCAAATCGACGCAGGCGAATACAACAAAACCCGGTGGCGGTTTGCATTTCATGACCCCGGAGGCACCATGTATATCGTCGACTACGACGGTGAACGCCTGCAACGTCCCATCGCGCAACACTACGGCACCATCCTGGGCGTCCAAGGCGGCCTGGAAGATGAGCCGGTGATTGGATTGGATGAGGTTCAAGCCTTGCACCAAGACATGCCGAGCTACCCAAGCACAGGCCAGCGCTCGGATCGGGGATTCTACTGGCTCGAATGGATCGAAGGAAAGCCAACCTGGATTTTCACGTACAACGACAACGTAGGGGGGATGTTTCACAGTCGCATTGACGCCTACAACGGAACCTTACTGGAGGAGCCGCCCACACTGGATTTCCACGAAGCCTACAGGGAAGCCCGCGTCCTCGCCCAGTCGTGGACCCCGGACGCCGTTTTGACTTATGTTGCAACCAGGGAGGATGGATATGGAGCCATTGATGGC
>JBFJVP010000104.1:0-8616 GCA_041624075.1 Thermoplasmatota archaeon
AACCGCATCCTGGCAGCCCATATGGTGTACGTGGCGGAACCGGTTCCGGTTAATTACACGGCCCTCGCCAATGAAACGGCGGCGCCCTCTGATGAGGACGATTTCGGTGAGGATACAATCGACGTGGAGCGCGGCGATTTCATCGTCACGACCTGGCACGAGCGCGCATACGACTGGCGCAACAGCACGACCGGTAAGAGCGGTTGGATCGATGCCGCGTGGACTAACAGCAGCGCTCGCAACCACTGGCAGCGTCTACCGCAGGACGAGTTGATCGGGCCGTGTTTTGATGCTAGCAACCCGATTGCCTGGAATGGCGATGTCTATGTTGCCTGCGTGGTGGACAAGGGCTACAAGTCCCGGACTCGGGCGCGCGTCGGCGATGTTGATATTTGGCGTATCGATCCCGCCGCCGGCACCTCAACGTTCGTGTCGCATGTGGGTATCAATGGCCCAAACGTGCGCCTCGCAGGCAACGAAGACGGGTACATGGGGGTCGTGACAACCAAGGTGGTCGCGTCGCAGCAGGTCGATGTGGAGGTTGCCTTTGGTTGGTATGGTCGTCAATGGACGCCGACTGGAAATATTGGCCCCGCTTTGCACCAGATGGTGGAGGGCCGCGACATCGTCTCGGCCCATGTAACCGCTGTGGAAATGAGCGTCGATCAGAAGATTCTGTTCCTCGTTTATAAAGAGTGGAATGGCCCAATGGATGCCAATTCGCTGCCTGAACCAGGTTCAATTGTGGATGGGCAACCGCCGCGATTGAACGACTATCGAAAGGTGGTTGTGGCACTTGACCAGTGCCGGTTCCCCATCGCAGCCACAGCTATGGAACTGGGCTCGGGGGTTGATCCTTCCAATTATGACGCGTACCTAGACAACCCCGAGGGTTTCAATGATGTGCAGGATGGCCTCCAGTATGTTCGGGAGGCCAACGGCATGGAACGAATCTATTTCGCAATCAGTGACTACGGGGCCATGCAGTTTGGTGCGTTGTCGCTGGCGGCGCCCGCGAGTTCCTGCCCCGTTCCAGCCCCTCTGATGACCGTTCCGCCGCCTCCGGTTCCCGCCGCATTGGGAACGGGCACGCCCGCCACTGCTGCCGTTGGCGCGGCAGTGGGCCTTGCGAGCTTGGCCATGGTTGGCTATCTGCTGGCTGCCAAGCGTCGCTCTCCTACCTATGTCGCCGTTGAACACAAGTGATTTTCATGCCATCAAAGAAGAGCAATAACAAGAGCACGAGCCCGCGCAACGCTGGGCGTACCCAAACTGACCCTGCGACGCCCGGAGGCCTTTCCGTGGTGGAACCTGTTGACTGGGTTGCGCGGGAGGGAATCGTGGACACGGGCCGCGTTGAACTGCCGGAGCTTCTGATTGACGAGGTCATCGGTCAGGAGGAAGCTGTGGAGGTGGCCAAGAAGGCGGCCCGGCAGGGGCGCAATCTCCTACTCTTGGGCGATCCGGGGACGGGCAAGTCCATGATTGCCAAGGCCATGGCGCAAATTCTTCCGGATCGGGAGTTGGAGGAGGTGGCGTTGTTTCCCAACGTCAAGGACGCCAACCAGCCCTTGGTGAAGACGTACAAGGGAGGCGAGGGCCGTGCCGAGGTGGGCGAATTCGCCCGGCTAGCGCGGCGGCGCACCCGTGTTTTTGCGGCCCTGGAGTGGCTCCTGATGGGTGCCTTGATGGCCGCAGGCATCTATGCGCTGGTTGCACTGGGTGGCTTCCCGGGCTTGATGTTGATGCTCATGTGCCTGCTGATTTCCGTGATTTTTTTCTCCGTGGCCAGGCAGGTCCAGGTGAAGGCCAACAAGTTGATCCCCAACATGCTCATCGAGCGCCCCGCAGGCTTGTCGCCGGCACCTTATGTGGATGCGACGGGCAGCCATGCGGGGGCCTTGTTGGGTGACATTCGGCACGACCCGTTCCAATCCGGTGGTATGGAAACGCCGGTCCATGAGCGGGTCGAACCGGGAGCCATCCACAAGGCCAATGGTGGGCTCCTGTTCATTGATGAAATCAATGTTCTGCGGCTGGATTCTCAGCAGGCTCTCTTGACGGCCATGCAAGAAAAGAAGTATGCGATCGTGGGCCAGTCCGAGCGCTCCAGTGGTGCCATGAGCCGCACGCAACCGGTGCCTTGTGATTTCATTCTTGTAGCTGCGGGCAATATGGATGTGATTGCGCCCACCGACAGCCAATACACGGGCTTGCACCCGGCGCTTCGATCACGGATTCGCGGCTATGGTTACGAAGTGTATGTGCGATCGATGATGCCGGATACTGACGACAACCGCCGCAAGTTGGTTCGGTTCGTTGCGCAGGAGGTCCGCCGAGATGGCAACATTCCGCACTTCGACCATGCCGCGGTCGCCGAGGTGATTCGTGAGGCCCAGCGCCGCAGCGGCCATTCGGGCAAGTTGACGCTGAGACTTCGCGAACTGGGCGGCTTGGTCCGGACGGCCGGCGATTTGGCTTTGGATGACGGTAGCAAGTTGGTTACCGTGGACCATGTGGTTCGCGCCAAGCGGATGAGCATGAGCCTGGAGCACCAAGTGACGTTGAGGGGCATTGAGATCACGACGGCCCAGGAGGCGTTGCAGGTCGATGGCGAGCTGGTTGGAACGGCTCGCAGTTGTGCCTTTATGGGCACTGGCGAGACGGGCGAGCCAGCGGGCATCGTTGTTCCCATCGAAGCCGACGCGACCATCAGTAGCAATCGCCAGAAGGGCACCTTGTTCGTTGCCGGTGGCTTGGAGCGTGACGGGTCGATTCATGACAACGTGAGTGCGTTGTTGAAGCGCGTGCGCGGTGCCGACATGGCTGGCCTGGATCTGCATGCTCAGGCACTCCTTCAGGCTCAAGGAGCGCAGGTGCGCAGCTTGGCTGCGGCCACTGCGGTGGCTTGCCTGAGCGCCTTGGAGGATTTGGCGGTGCGTCAGGACACGGTTGTCATTGGGGCGTTGGCGGTGACCGGCCGGTTGCGGCCGGTTGAGGGCGTCACGCAGATGATCGAGGCCGCAGCCGACGTGGGCTATAAGCGGGCGATTGTGCCTGAAGCCAATGCGAATGATATTCTCCTGGAGCACGGGTATGCTGACCGCATTGAGGTGATTCTCGTGACCGACTTGGCTCAGGCGTTCCGGCACTGCGCCAAGGGTTCGCGTACCCGCTTGGCGGCCGTGACGAATGCCTTGCGCCGGCGGGCCCCCCAGTCGGGCTAGCGTCGAGTCCTTGGCATAGGGGCCTTCTGGCTCCGGCTGGCTGATCTGCCGGTTGCTCCATGGCTCTTATCACGGGGAGAGGCGTGCGCGGCCCCGTGCGCCCGATTTGGTTCGACCAAGGCACCGAGGTAGCCACGGTCGTGAAGCGTCTTGAGGACGCAGCCGAGAATGTGATTGTTGACGTGCGGCCAGCTGCCCAAGTGCCGTCGGGTGCGACGCTGGGAGTCCTCCATCAGGCGGCGCTGGCGCGGGTTCGCAAACAGTTGTCCGTTAGCCACGGCGAGGCGGATCGAACGCTTGCGCAAGAGGTGCGGGCGATCGACGACTTGGTGCGCGCCGCGAACCTGTTAGTGGAGCGTTTGCGTGAGTGGTATGCCCTACACGCTCCGGAGGCGGTCCGTTTGCAGCCGGACGCTGAGAAGCTCACTCGTGTGATCGCGGAGCACGGCGACCGCGCCGCGGTTCTTGCTGCGTTGGATCACGCTGACCAGGCGGCTACGAGTATTGGCAATGACTTGGATGAGGCGGATTTGGCGGTGCTGCGGGCCTATGCGGTGGCGCTTCGCAGTTTGTATGATTCTTGGCACGCCTTGGAGCGGCGGGTTGAGCAATTGATGGGGGAGGTGGCGCCTAATTTGGCTGCCATTGTGGGTCCTGTGATCGGTGCCCGGCTGATTGCTTTGTCTGGTGGCTTGGAGCGACTTGGTTCGTTCCCCTCAGGTACGGTGCAATTGCTTGGGGCTGAGACGGCCCTGTTCAGGCACATCAAGGAGGGCACGAAGCCGCCCAAGCACGGCATTCTGTTCCAGCACGTGGCGATCCATTCGGCGCCGCCGTGGCAGCGGGGGGCGTTGTCCCGTGCCTACGCGCAGGCGGCGTCCTTGGCTGCTCGTACGGATGCGTTTTCCCAGCGGGATCTACGCCAGGACCTGGTGGGCCGCTTGGAGAAGGATGTCGCCCGGATCAAGCAGCAGCGGGCGAAGCCTCCTGCGCGCCGGGCTCCGGGCCGGGGCGGACCTCCTGGCCAGGCCCAGCCGTTTCGTGGGCGTGGGCCACGTGGTGACTCGCGGGGTCCAGGCGGCCCGAGGCAGGGGGGTCCCAAGCACGGCGGTCCCCGGCCTGGGGGTCCGAAGCATGGTGGTCCAAGGGATGGCGCCCGTGGTCCGCCGCGCGGTGCAGGCCCGCCGCCGTCACGAAGTCCTGCCCGAGCGGCCGATTCTGGAGGCCCGCGGGGCGGCGAGGCTCCGCGTGGCTCGCCAGGCAAGTCGTTCTACTCGACGGGGCCGGGCGGCCAGCCGGGGCGCCATGTCGGCAAGTCCGGCGGCAAGCCGGCGCACAAGTCCGGTGGTAAGCCGCGGCGATTGCCGGGGGCGCTTCGGGGCGATAACAAGCCTGCCAAGCCTCCGGGCAAGGGTGACAAGGGAGGTGCTTCGTGAGGGCCACTAAGCTCCACGGCGTCTACGAGGACCGTGGACTGATTTGGACTGTCAACAAGGTGCCCGGCACCAAGGTGTACGGGGAACCGCTGCGGCCCCGCGGCGATCGCGAGTACCGCGCGTGGAGCCCCCGGCGCAGCAAATTGGCGGCGTTGGCGCGACGCATGCCGGACACGCCCTGGTTTCGACCCAAGGATTGCGTGTTGTACCTGGGTGCTGCCAGCGGAACCACATGCAGTCACATGAGCGACCTGCTGGATGGCGGTCGCGTGGTGGCCGTCGAGTTCAGCCCGCGTTCGATGCGCAATCTGTTGTGGAACGCTGAGCCGCGGGAGAACCTGATTCCGGTATTGGAGGATGCCAGCCATCCGGAGCGCTACGTGGCTTACCTGGAGCGGCCTGCAGATGCCTTGGTCCAGGATGTGGCCCAGCGACATCAAGTGGACATTTTCCTTCGTAACTTGGCTCTGGTCAAGCCGGGCGGTTATGGGTTCCTGTTTGTCAAGGCGCGCAGCATCGACGTGAGCGCGCCCCTGGTGAAGGTCTACGGCGAGGTCGCGCGGCGGCTGGCTGAGGCCGGTGTGGAAGTGCTGACCCAAGTGGACCTGGAGCCCTTCGAGAAGGATCACCGGGCCTTCGTGGTCCGGGCGCCGGGGGCCAAGTAATGACGTTCGATGTGTCTGGCAGCCGCGTCGTGGTGACCGGTGGCGCGGGCTTCATCGGCAGCCACACAGTTGACGCGCTGGTGGCGGCGGGAGCCGACGTGACGGTTCTGGACGACCTGTCCACGGGCAGCCGCGAGTTCTTGGCGCCTTCGTGGGACAAGATTGCCTTCGTTGAGGGGGACTGCGGAGACGCGGCGACCCTTGCGAAGGTGTTGCCGGGCGCGGACTCGGTTTGGCACTTGGCCGCCGACCCGGATGTTCGCGGCAGTGCAGCGCAGGCGCAGAGCCATTTCCGCACGAATGTCGCTGCGACCTTTCAACTGGTGCAAGCCATGGCTCGCCATGATGTGGGCCACTTGGCGTTCACGAGTACCAGCACGGTCTACGGCGACGCCAGTATCCGGCCCACGCGGGAGGATTATGGGCCGCTCTTGCCCATCAGCCTCTACGGTGGCTCGAAACTGGCCTGTGAAGCGCTGATTGCTGGAATGGCTGCCACGCACGGTTTTGACGCGTTGCTGTTTCGCTTCGCCAACGTGGTGGGGCCACGCAGCAATCACGGGGTGACGTATGACTTCGTGCGCAAGCTCCGCCACGACCCGAGCCGGCTGGAGATCCTCGGGGATGGCAGCCAAACCAAGAGCTACGTGAGCGTCAGGGACACGGTGGAGGCGATGTTGCATGCAGCCAGCCACGCTCCTGCCGGGGTTCATCCGTTCAACATTGGGAGTGAGGATGCCATCGATGTGACGGGCTTGGCTGGCGTCGTGGCTCAGGCCATGGGACTCGAACCTGAACTCGTGTACACGGGCGGCGCGCCCGGCGGCGGAGGCTGGGTCGGCGATGTCAAGCACATGAGCCTGGACATCGGCAAGCTGCGCGAGCTTGGCTGGCTGCCGCAGGATTCGTCTGCGGAGGCACTGCGGGCGACGGCCCAGTGGTTGGCTGGCCAGGACCTGCCGCCGTGGGGCGCCTAGACCAGCGTATCCTTATTGTCCAAAACGCTGTTGCGTGCTTCATGGGTGGAAAATTTGGCGGGCTGGCCCCCCTGGTATGCGCGTGCTTGCTGCTGACGAGCCTTCCCGGCTCCGGCGCCGCGCAGCCCGATGATGTCGTGGTGGCGGTGCTTGACAGCGGCATCTTCGCCGAACACGAAACCTTCCGTCCCGGTCAAGTCGTCGCCTGGTACGACTTCACGAGCGATGACGGATCCGGCGTCCCCGACGCCGTGTGGGACCCCGCGATTCAACCCTACGACGACGATGGCCACGGGACTGCCGTGGCAGCCATGGTTGGTGGCAGTGGCCCTGGCCAAACCGCCAGCCATGCGCCCGGCGTGAGCCTTGCCATCGGCAAGGTGCAGGATGGCGGCACCACCCAAGCAGCTGACTTGGCCCGGGCCATCGCCTGGGCCGTCCACGTGGTCGACGCTGACATCATCTCGATCAGCCAGTGGTGGGGCCTGCCCTGGGTCGGCGCCGCGCCGGAACTGATTGCTGCCATCCAGGATGCCCGGCAGGCAGGCGTGTTGGTGGTCGTTCTGGCAGGCAATGCGATCACGCCAAGCTGGCTCCATGCCCCTGCCACGAGTCGCCACGCCTTGGTCGTAGGCGGTGCTTGGGCCGACCCCAGTTACCCGTTCGGGCTTGCCGTGGTGCCTGATGGCACGCCGACCGAGCCCCTCAGTTCAGCGGAGCCCGAGGTGACTGCTCGCTTCTTCGTCAAGCCCCCCACCCTGGACTGCGCCTCCTGCTACAGCAGCCACTCCTACCAGGGCACCAGCTTTGCCGCACCCCTGGTAGCGGGAATGGCTGCCTCCCTGCTGGGCACCGCGCGCGCTGCGGGCTTGGCGGAACCGGGACCGGACCGATTGGAGGCGCTGCTCAAGTGGGCTGCCCTCGATGCCCCGGCGGTCGCACCCAGCCTTGAAGGCTACGGCTACCTGGCGGCGGCGGAACTGGAGTTGGCGCGCGAGCACCTGTTGGCCCGAACGCTGCCCAATGCCAACAACCCGGTGAAGATCGCGTCAGCGGCATGGGTCGAAAACGCGCAGCCGTCGCTGCGGCACCTGGGCGCAGGCGGTGCGTTCCTGTACGTGTGGCCCGGGGGGTGCTGTGGAATCTACGCTTACGTTCCCAACGTCGCCTGGGTGGGCGCGGATCCGGCCTACCTGATCTGAACGACGACGGCGTCCAGGTTGGCCAGCGGGATCTGGATTGGGCCACCGGCCCCGCGCAGCAGCACGTTGCCCTGTAGGTCCTTGACGACGTAATTTCCGGCGTGGCGGCCGGGGTTCAGGTTGACCGTAACCGCCGGCGCTGCGTCACCAGCCTGTGGGTCGAAGTGGGTCACAACCAGCGTCGTGGCTCCGTCGTCCCGGGCTGCCACCGCTGCCACGTTGGGATCGCTGACGTCGACATCGACTAGCGCCCCGTCCAGTGCGAGCAGCGCCCGCATGGCGTACCAACTCGGCCTCGCCTCGCCCGCCTCCGAGAACAGGCCCCAGGGGTCGCGCTCGGTGCTGAAGTGATGCGCACGGTCCAGGGGGGATTGGAGGAACGAGGCAACACTGGCGATGGTAAAGGAGGCCCCGAACTGGCCCTGCATGGGCTGGGACTCACCCGCGTTGGCATTCCACTCGGTCAGCCACACCTCGGCGTGCGGGTAGCCCGCTGCATCGGCCCACCCACGCACCAACTGCGCCCCTGTAGCAAACACTTGCGTCCGATGGGCCGGATTCTCCGTGATGATCGTCCCGGGCAGCGGGCCGACGGTCCCGAAGAACGGGTAGTCCGCGTAGTGGTGGAAGCTCACGAAATCGACGGGAAGGCCCCGCGCGGATGCGGCAGCCAGAAAAGGCGGAATGAAGGCGGGATTGGCGAAGACCGTGCCAGGTCCGCCCACCGCCAGTCGGACGCCCAAGTCTTGCGCCACCGCCTTGACGACGCGGGCAGTCGTCGCGTAGAGATCCACGTAATCCGCCAGGGTGCCCCGCCAAAAGCCGGGGTGGTCGGGTTCGTTCCACACCTCGAAGTGGGTGACGCCCCACGTGCTGACTGCGCGGGTGACTCCGGCACGCACCACCTCGGCCCACGCTTGAAGGTCGTTGGGTGGGCAGTACCTGGACTCCAACTCGCTCGTGCTGGGGCAACTGCTGAGCCACGGCGGCAAGAAGCCCAGCACCACAACCGGCCGAGCGCCGGTCGCCGTGATCTGGCCCAGCCTGAAATCCAACTCCGTCCAGTCGAATTGGCCCGGCGCTCGCGCCGCGCGCTCGAAGTACGCGGG
>JBFJVP010000105.1:0-8606 GCA_041624075.1 Thermoplasmatota archaeon
CCCGGAGCTTATGATATTGGGGTCGTCACGTACGACACGAATCAAGAGGAACTGACATTTGACGAAGCGGAGCGAATCTGGGTCGCGACCAACGAGGCGATTGCTGCGGCGCGGGCCAACACGGGCGTCAACCGCGACCAAGTACAGGTCCACCAATTCGGAAACAACGCCTTCAGCTATCTGTTCATCGAAGAGGAACAACCCTGGATCAACACCATCGGGATCGTTTCCTATGCCCTCGTGGTTGTGATGATCGCGGCCCTCACCCGCAATCTGCGCGCCACGTCGGCAGTGGCTGCAGTCATGCTCGTGACGACGGTATGGTGGCTTGGGGCGCTGCCTTTGCTAGATATCGGATTGTCCGTTGGCCTGATGTTGCCCTTGGTTTTCATCATGGCCATTGGCACGGACGACGCGGTGCATCTGATTTGGAACATGGAACGCACTCATGACCGGGCCCGCGTGTACAGGTTCGTGGGCCAGGCGGTCCTTTTGACGACGGTTACCACGTTCTTCGCCTTTGGAATCTTCAGTAGGCAAACGGATATCCTGGTAACGCGGACGCTTCTTGCGACGTCCATGGCGGTGGCGCTGATGTGGGCGGCCACCATGTTGGTGGTGCCTCTCTTTTACCCCGTTGCGGAGGCCGCAGCGGAGCCGGGTGCGAGTGTTGGTGCCGATGCCGCCGTGACGCGTTCAACTTCTGCGTAGTGTTGACCCCCAAGCGGGTGTTTGAGTGGCAAATCTGGGGCCAGCGCCTGCAAAGGGCGTCTTCTTGTCCCGCAAGCGAAATATACTCTCTCAACTAACGCCCCACTGGAAGCGGGTGCGGGCGCCGCCCCTTGCTCCGGTGGAGCAAGGTCGCTGCGGCCATGACTTCCTCCAGATGGTCTACGACAACCCGTCCCCTTCCCCTCCCGTGTTTGGTTTAGCGGCGGCGAGTGAACCAAAAGGGCTTTTGGCGCCTCGATTTCTGAAACCTTTGGTGGCCATGCTCCTGGGCGGCGGATTCTGGCGATGGCTCGCACTTGAGCGGCGAGCATGTTGCTGTCATGGGTCGAGGCCGCTGCCCGAGGCCGTTTGCCCCGGGGCTGCGGAACGGTCCGCGGCGATGCGGGCACGCCATGCCGGCGGTCGTCCAGTTGACTGCCGGTCGCCCCCTTGTGGGGTGTCGTGATGGCTGCCGGCGAATTGGTGGCTTTTGCGCTTGCGGGCCTGGCGGCGGGAGCCGTGTCGGGGCTGATGGGGGTTGGAGGCGGCATCGTCATGACGCCCGTGCTGCACTACGTCCTGAAGCAGCCGTGGCACGAGGCGGTGGCACTCAGCTTGTTTGCCATCAGTTTGCAGAGTCCGCTTGGCCTTTTTCGCCACTATCGCAAGGGGGCGGTGTCGTGGCGGCTGGCGTTGCCGTTGGTTCTCGGCGGGGCCTTCGGCGTGGCAGCAGGCGTGTGGCTGGAGCCCCGAATCGGTGTGCCGTGGCTCAAGCTGGGCTTTGCTGCGGCCATGGTGTTTGCGGCGGTGCGCCTGGTGCAACGGCCGCGCACGGGGGGCGCGCACTTGGCGTGGCCGGCCCTGGCGTTCATCGGTGTTGGGGCTGGTGTCATCAGCCGCCTGTTGGGCATTGGTGGCGGCTTGGTGACGGTGCCCCTGTTGGCCTTGTCCGGCGTGGCGATCCATGTGGCCGTTGGCTCAAGCCTGGCTCCGGTGTTCACCAACGCCGCAGTCGCGACGCTTGGTAATGTGGGTCGGGATCTTCCCTGGCTGGGAGGTCTCCTCATGGCTGCCTTCGCGTTGGCTGGCGCTTGGGTCGGTGTGGAAGCCGCCCACAAGCTCCCCGAACGGGGCCTGAGGGGCCTCTTTGCAGGGGCTCTGATGATCCTCGCCGTTTACGTTGCGGCAACCAGCGGCGCCTGGTAGGCGGCCCGCGCCGGGCGCGCCGCCAACGTGACTCCATACCTTCATGAGTTGGCGCCGAGTGCAAGCGGTTCGTTGGGTCCCTCAATCGAGACCGTTTGGCGCGTGGTGGACAGCCAATTCCAGTGCGACGCCCTGTTCAACACCTACTGTTTCGTCGTGCTGTTTCTGCCCTTGGTCTTATTGGGCTACTGGGCGGTGCCCCGCCGCACCTGGAAACTGGGTTACCTCACAGCGATGAGCTTCCTGTTCTATGCGCTGTGGGATGTCCGATTTGTACCCCTTCTCGTGGCCAGCGCCGCGGTGGACTTCCTCGTGGCCCAACGCATTGAGGCAGCCCGGTCGGCCCAGGGGCCGGGCCGCGCCAAGCAGTGGCTGCTGGTCTCCATCATCTTCAACTTGGGTGTGCTTGGTTTCTTCAAGTACGCCATGTTTTTCGCAGAGAATGCCCGCAGCATCTTCGATTTGGCGGGTATTCCGGTCACGATTCCCGGTTTCCAAATCGTGTTGCCGGTGGGAATCTCGTTCTACACGTTCCAAACGCTCAGTTACACCATCGACGTGTACCGCGGCCAAGTCCCGGCGACCCGGAACTTCCTGAAGTACACCTGCTACGTGACGATGTTCCCGCAGTTGGTCGCGGGTCCGATCGTCCGGTATGCCAAGCTGGACGAGCAACTCGATGCCTTGCCGGCCCGGCCCCACCGTGGCCTTTTGGTGACCGGTTCGACGCTTTTCATTTTGGGGCTCTCCAAGAAGATCCTGGTGGCGGATACCGTTGCCCGGTACTCGGAGCCGCTGTGGGCTAACCCCGCAGCGCTCACCACCGTCCAGGCGTGGTACGCAGCACTCGGTTACACGATTCAACTCTACTTCGACTTCAGTGGCTACTCCGACATGGCCATCGGCCTGGGGGCGCTGTTGGCGCTCCGGTTCCCGATCAACTTCAACGCCCCGTACCAGGCGGTCAACATCAGCGACTTCTGGCGGCGCTGGCACATCAGCCTCAGCACCTTCCTGCGCGATTACCTGTACATTCCCCTGGGTGGCAACCGCAGCGGTGCGCGCCGGGCGCAGATCAACATGCTCATCGTGATGCTCTTGGGCGGCTTGTGGCACGGTGCTGCCTGGACGTTCGTCGTGTGGGGCCTTTACCACGGCTTGCTCTTGGCGGGGTACCGACAGGTGCAGCCCGGATGGGACCGCATGCCCCTGGCCGCCCAGAAGGCCGCCACGTTGTTCTTGGTGGTGCTGGGCTGGGTTGTCTTCCGCGCCGAGAGCCTTGCCGATGCGGGAGCCGTCTACAAGGCGATGTTCTTTGGCGCCGAGTTGGGCTTGGCGGACCTGACGCCGTTCGCGGTCATCCTGCTGGGCGGCATCTATGCGTTCATGGCCCTCGCCCGACCCACTGCCCAACTGCGCATGCCAGCCAAGCCGTGGCACGCAGCCGTCCTGGCGACACTGCTTTTGGCCACCATGGTCATGATGGGCAGCGGCCAGAGTCCCTTCCTGTACTACCAGTTCTGACCATGACCGACAAGACGTCACCACCGATTGCGCCTGCCCGACGAGCCGGGACCGCCGACGCCGAGGACGTGCCCTTTCTTGCGGATGGCATTCCGTGGCAGCGCCTGGGACGATTTCTGCGCGTGCTGGCGATCGTGTTCGTGTTGGAAGGCGCGTTGCTGGTCAGCCTCAACGTCGTGGTCAACCCCCGCTCGGAATTCCCCTTCGACACGTTTCGGCCGCTGATTCCCAACACCCACCAGATCAAGATCGACCTGTACGAGGAGTACCTGGACACCGATGGCCCCCCCGAGGCTGTTGTGTTAGGGACATCCCGCGCCCGCCGCCTGGATCCGGCCTCGCTGGAAGCCCAGTATGGCCCCACGTTCAACTTCGCCATCGAGGCGGCCGAGATCGAGGACGAGCTCGCCATATGGCGCTGGCTCGTCGCCCAAGGCGACGCCCCCGATCGGGTACTGCTGTTGCTGGATCTGGATCAGTTGCGGGGCGGCCAAGCCATCTCGCTACGATTGGCGACCAATCCGGACTTGAAGCCGTACACCGACGTCAAGGCGGGCCTTCTCGACTATGCCCAGTGGGCCGCGTTCTATGCCGCCAAGCCGGATTACGTCGCGGACACCTTCACGGTCCTCTGGTACACCGTCGCGGGCTACCCCGCCTCCCGCGTCGCGTACGAGGCTGATGGCGGATTGGCAGCCAAGGAGCCGGACACGGATCGGTTCATCAACACGACCCGAGGCCAGCAAGCGCTGCGGCCGTTCCTGGAGCAATACTGGCGCGACTATCTTGGCTACGAGGCGCCCGCCGCGCACAAGAGCCGGCTGTTCCACCAATTGTTGGAGGAGATTCGGCAGGAAGGCGCCAGCATCGACGTCATCCTGGCTCCGATCCAGCCCGACTACCTGGACACCCTGCGCCGCCGCACACCGTTCGACACCATGCACGACACCACCATCCGTGGCTTGCTGCAACTGTGCGGCGACATCCGGGTGTTCGACTTCACATATCCCGACATCCTTGGTGTCGACGCCAACCAGTTCGTCGACGGTGTCCACTACCAAGGCGACAACGTTGGACTGATCCTCGCTGGACTGCAAGACCCAAGCCTTGACCTCTGCAGCCAAGCCGGTTGATCCGCGCTGACAGGAAACGCTGATGAGTGCGGGCCCCGTCTTTGGCAAAGGGCGATGTTCAAGCGAATCCTGATCCCGGTCGATCCCTCCAAACCGTTTGGCGCCGCCAACCAATACGCGGTCGACCTGGCGCACCGCTTTGGAAGCAGCATCGTCGCCACCTACGTCATCGACGAAAACCTGATGGGCCCCAGTGCCCAGCAAACCACTGGCGCCATGGATGAGGCGCTGGAATGGGTGGGCCGCGACGCCATGGATGACTTCGCGCTGCACCACCCCGACCTGGAAGTGAACAAGTCGCTCGCCTACGGCTCCACGGCCACGGCGCTCTTCCAAGTGGTCCTGCAAACCGGCGCCAGTGCGCTCGTGCTGGGAGGCTTTCGCAGCCGCGCAGCGCGAACCACCGGCTGGGGGTCCATTGCCGGCGAGATCGTCCAGCACGCCGAACGGCCCTGCTTCATCGTGCGCGAGCCCTGCCGCCTGCCCACCAAGGGCGACGCCATCGTCGTTCCCTTCGACGGCAGCGACTTCCCCCGCAAGACCCTGCCCAACATTGCCGCCCTAGCCGAGGCCTTAGGCGCCCGCATCGACCTCGTCCATGTGTGCTCCAGTGGCCACGACGCCGAGGCGCGCGGCATCCTCAAGGAAGGGGCAGCCCTGATCGTGGAGCAACACCCCGCCGTCGAGGTCGACCAGCACGTCCTGCGCTCCTCTTTTCTCAAGAGCAAGGGGCGCGTCGTCCTGAACCACGCCCGCGAGGTCAACAGCCCCCTGATCGCCATCAGTCGCCTGGGCCGAAGCAGCCTTCACACAGGACGCAGCAAGACCGTCGACTGGCTCATCGCCCACAGTGAGAAGCCAGTCTGGGTGGTGCGCCGCTAATGGAGGCCCAATCCAGCCTTGACCGCCGCGCCTATCGCAAGATGGCCGTCGGCGTATTGCTCGCCCTCATCCTCTTTCTGGTGCCAACACCTGAGGGCCTGACCGACGAAGCCATGCGCACCCTGGCCATCTTCGTGCTGGTCATCTACTTCTGGGCCACCGAAGCGCTCCCCTTGCCAGTCACGGCTCTGCTGGCCGGCGTGGGCCTGGTCGTGTTCGGCGTCACCGACTCCCCCAACGAAGCATGGGAACCCTACGCCAAGGACACCATCTTCTTCCTGCTTGGAAGCCTGATTCTTGCCGACGCGGTCACCAAGACCGACACCGACCGTATCCTCGCCGCCCGCCTGCTTCGGCGAGTGGGCGGAAGCACCGACAGCCTCCTGATGGGCATCATCATCACCAGCACCCTTGCGGCTACCATCGTGTCCAGCCACGCGATTGCCGCCGTCATGCTCCCGCTGGTGTTGTCGATTCTGCGCTCCACGCGCCTGCACGACCGACACAACATCGCCGCCGCCTTCGTCCTTGCCATTGCCTTCGGGACTGGCATCGCCGGCCTGGCTACGCCCAGCGCCGGCAGCCGCAACGCCATCGTGCTTGGCTACCTGGACGAATTGTACGGCATCAAGGTCAGCTACCTGTCCTGGGTGATGCACGCGTTCCCCGTCACGTTGCTGCTGATTCCCTTCGTCTTCATCATTCTGAAGCTCACGTTCAGGATGCCCCACGAACGCATCGACACCAGCCGCATCCCCCTCGACCACCAGAAACTCAACCCCCTGCAACGCCGCACGCTCCTGGTGCTCGCGGGCACCGTGGTCATGTGGATCTGGCAAGGGGACCGGCTGGGCCTCGGCACCATCGCCATCGGTGGTGCCGTGCTTCTCTTCGTCCTGGGCATCCTCGACTGGGTGGACACGAGGCGCCGCATCGCCTGGGGAGTCCCCCTCATCTACGGTGCCGCTTTGACCATGGGTAACCAACTCCAGGAAACCGGCGCCGTCGCCTGGCTGGCCCAGGCCCTGCTCGGGTACGAATTCCTGCAGATCGAAACGCTCCTGATCTTCGGCGTTCTCGCCCTCACCGCCATCGTCACCAACATCATGAGCGACGGCGGAACCGCCGCCGTCATCGCCCCCGTGACCCTGTCGCTTGCCGTACTCATCAACTTCCCCGTCGCCGACATGGGGCTGCTGACGGCCATGGGCGCCGCCTTCAGCTTCATCATGGTGATCGGCACGCCGCCCAACGTCATCTGCTACTCAAGCGGTCTCTTCACGGCCCGCGAACTGGCCCGGGCCGGCATTCCACTGACCATCGTCTCGGTTCTCGTCACGGGCCTCATGGTGAAGTTCTACTGGCCGATGCTGCCCTAGAACCAGAAAAACGCCGATGCAGCGCTGCGCGACCTCGAAAAGACGCAAAAAACGTTGAAGGAAGGGAACAAACGGGGAAGGGCGATCGCAAGACCTACGCGCCAGCTTCAGCGCGCGCATTGGCCAGCAGCAGGCCCAAGACGCCAAACAGGACGAAGATGCCCACGGTGGACAAGAGGCCCACGTCTCCAGGCGGCGAAGCCGCCTCAAAGAACAAGCCCAACACACTCGTCAGGTAGAGGATGACGCCAAAGGCGATGCTGGCGATCGAAAGCACGGATGTGAGATCCTTTTGCATGGTATCACCAGTTGAACGAGGAGGAAGGAGGTCTGTGGCGCACGTAACGCCACGGAACTGCGTGGAGCGCCAAGCGCTCCTTGCGGATGGGCCCAAAACCCGGGGGGCTTTGGGCCTGCCCCCAAGCGATTGCGAGCAATCACTCGGGGTCTCCCTCGACCCCTGCCGGGGCCTCGGGCACTTGGAGCGCTTCGCGCTCCAAGTGGGGACACTGGGATTCGAACCCAGATCAGCGGGTCACTCCGATGGATCAGCGCTCCAGTGACTCGTCACGGATGTGGGGAGCTACCCCGTTCTTGGCTGACCCTCTTATCATCATCTCCATCACTGGAGCCCACGATGATGCCTGGTTACACTATATCCCCAAAATGCGAATGCGGAAAGACGGATGAGGAAAGGCAAACAACGGCGCCAGTGGCGCCGAGCAGGACACAGATAGGCAACTAGCCCTTGCGCATGGCCTGGGCACGCTTTCGGCGGCGCATCTTCTTTTTGCGCCACTTCCAGCGTTGCTTGCCGGGCTTCTTCCAAGCTCGACTGCTACGCTTCATAGTACATCATCCCGAAGGATGACCTCTGAGAGCCGCCGAAAATGGGGTCGGTTAAAACCCTTGGCTTGCCCCACTGGAGGGCGGGGCCCTTGGCGCGGGCCCCTGCAACGGGGGTCCGGCCACCGTCGCGGCGTCGAACGGACCATGGCCTGTTCGATGCAGGTCTTGACCGGCGGGGCATTCGTTGACCCATGCGCCCTACGTTTGCCTTGATGGCTGCCGGCCTGCTTCTGATCGCCTTTAGCCCGACGGCCCAAGGCACTGCAATCCCCTGCAGTGGCTCGACCATGGACCCCGTGGCTTACTGCACCACGGAACTCTTCATCAAGGACCACTCCGGAGCGAAGACCGGAGTAACCGTCTCCATTGTCGGCAAGATCTCGGCGTGCCTTGACGGCTACTGTACGCCCAAGATCCCGTCTTGTTTGAGCGCGAAGGCCACCGTCTTCGATCAAGACGTTTTCGAGGACAGGGTTCCCTGCGGCCTCATCTAGCCCCGGCGGGCCCTGAACCTGTGCTTCCTAGCGTCGCAGGTTTCGGCGCAGGCTGATGGCAAGCAGGGCGACGAGCACGACGGCGGCAACGCGGCCAAGCCATTCAGCGAAGCCGGCTGCCTCGTACCGCACGCCAGCCACCAAGTTCAGCACGTCCAGTGCCTGCTCGCCGATGTGGTCCAGCCAGACTGGCGGCGGGGCCTCCTGGTGGAACGTGCTGCCGCCGGGTTCTGTTGGAACGATCAGGTTCCCGGTCAGCGCCCATGTCTGGTTGCCATCCGTGAGGTTCAGTGCCACAAGCACGGGGGCCGAGGCCGCAGCCTCGACCCCCAGAAATGCCGCGCTGTTGTAGTCGCCCCGCGCCTCGAAGTAGTCCATGGTGCCGCCAGCCAGCACGACGAGGCCGCCGAGTAGTGCCATGGTTGCCA
>JBFJVP010000106.1:0-8586 GCA_041624075.1 Thermoplasmatota archaeon
ATGCAGACCGTTTTCGAGGCCCACTGGGTGCAGGGGCTGGATATCAGCGATGCCGGGGTCTTGACCCGGCTGGTGCAGCAGGCAGGCCTCCCACTGGGGCCCGAAACGGTCACCGATGCCGGCATCAAGGCCAGGCTTGTCAAGGCAACCCAGGAGGCGTACGAGGCTGGTGCGCCTGGCGTCCCGTTTGCCGTGGTTGACTCCGGCAGCGGCGACCCGATCGGCTTCTGGGGGAATGACCGAATGGCATGGGTTGAGGCTGCCCTTCAGGGCCGCGCGGCTCCTGAGGGCGTGTAGGGCTCCCCTGGCCAGGCATGCCCTGTGGCCAACCCTGCGCCTGATCGATCTGCGTGCAGGCGGCGGGGCGGTCGCCGGGTGGCTTGGGTTGAGGCAGACGCCTCGCGCTAGGTCGTCATCCATCGCGAGCGCTGGTGCCCCTAGCGCCGGTGGCGCCGGACCCATGCGGCTTCTTTAGGTTCAAGTAGGGCCCACCGCTGCCGGGCCCCATGGCAATTGCCGATCCCGTCTACGAGACGCTGTTCAGGTACTTCCACATCCTGGCTGGTATCACCTGGATTGGTCTACTGTACTTCTTCAACCTCGTCAACCTGCCTCTGCTCAAGTTCGACATGAAGAAGCCCTTCGCGGTGAACATGGGTGAGAAGGCTTCGCCCAACATTACCCTGAAGACGCTCTTCTGGTTCCGATGGGGGGCCATGCTGACCTTCATCTTCGGCTTGTTGTTGATTGAGATCAAACGGCAACAGTACGGCAGCATGAATGCCTACATGTTCCAGAACGGCCCCGCTGGCTACCTGATCCTGATTGGTGTGATCCTTGGTATCAGCATGTGGATCAACGTGTGGTTCCTGATCTGGCCCAACCAGCAGAAGATCCTGACCAACAACAAGAAGATCGCGGAGGGCGCCAAGGAGGCCGACAAGAAGGCCATGGAGGCAGAGAACGCCAAGGCGCTCCCCATCGCCAAGTACGCCAGCCGCTACAACACGTGGGCTAGCGTGCCCATGTTGTTTGGCATGGTCTTCGGTGCCCACGGTGTGGGCATTGGCAGCCAGTGGAGCGACTTCACCATGCCCCTGGTGGCCATGGCGGTCGTGTTGGCTCTGATGGTCGTCTACTCCAACAAGAAGTGAGCAAACGGCTCTGACCCTTTCCCCTTTCTCTTCCATCCTTTTTATTGGATCAAGTAGGCGAGGCCTGTCGTTCCAAATAGGAAGAGAATGAACCACGCCATGAAGCGCGCCGTTCGTTCGCTCTTGCGACTCATGCTTGGGCTATCGCGTCGGGCCCTTGAGCCTGTTGCCCGTCGGTTTGTGGCCGGATCACCCTCCAATCGTTCGCCGTGGCGAGCTCAAGGAGCCGACTGCGCGGGTTGACGCAGACTGCGTGGCCGACGGCTTCCAGCATGTGCTTGTCCGAGTAGTGGTCGGAGTACGCCCAGCATGTGGCGGGATCAACGCCACGGGCCAGGCAGTATGCGCGCAGGATGTTGGCCTTGTCGGCTCCGTACAGCGGGCCGTCGACTTCACCGGTGAGGCGTCCGTTCTTGACGCGCATTTCACAGCCAATGACCTCAATGCCCGCGGGGAAGTGGCGCAGGCAGCGACGAACCACCTCGGTCAGGCCTGTGGTGATGATGATGCATTTGCGGCCGGCGGCTTGGTGCTCCTTGATCTCGTCGACGAGCTGGGCGTAGATCAGGTCTGGAATGCGCTCATCCACGAAGTGGTCCAGTTCACCGAAGTAGTGCTCGACGGGAACGCCCTTCAGTCCCTTGTACGCGGCGCGGATGATTTGACTGCGGCGCAAGGCGCGCGCCTTGTAGAGGGCGGTCTGAACGCCGAGCCAGGCCAAGTACGACGCGTACTTCGTCATGATGAGCGCCCGTTCGCGCTTGCCGGTGCCATCCTCGTCCATCTTGCGCTGGTTGCGCTGGAACAGGTACCACCCGTAGAGGGGCCCGACATCGTCGGCGATGAGGGTCTTGTCGAAGTCGAAGAAGGCGAAGCCGGGGGACGGTGGGCAATCGGAGGCCATTAGCGCTCCAGGTATTGTCGCATCCAGGCGGCCGTGCCGCGCACGACCCGTTCGCCGTCCATGTCGCCCCACGCGGAGTGACCGCCCATGTGGTGCAGGATCTCCTTGGGCCCCCCGAGGGCGGCCACCACGTTGCGGGAATGGCTTGGCCGGACCACCTTGTCCTGGTCACCCAGGACGCAGAGAACCGGTTGTTTGACCTTGCGGGCCCATTGGCTTGCCCGCATTTCCTTGGCTGCCTCGTAGTTGCCCAGGTTGGCTTGCTGGTCCAGGAAGCCGACGTTTTCGCCCCAGCGCACCGCCTCGGGGGACACGAACAGGTGCTTGTAGTCGACCTTGTAGGGAATGGTGCGGGCGTCCTGGCCACGAGCCTCCATCCAGCGGCTCCACGCTGCCATGGCACCGTAGCCCAGCTTCTCGTAGAGCCGCAGTTCGTCGTACAAGCGGTCCACGGGGTGAACGACGACGCCGGCTGAGAAGAGGTCGGTTTCTCCGAGCGCTGCGATGGCGTAGGCGCCGCCGAGGCTGTGGCCTACGATGCCCAGTTTTGCCTTGGCGCCGGCTTTCTGCCTGAGCACCTCTGCGGCGGCTTCGATGTCCTCCAAGGCGCGGGCTACGTTGGTGCGGCCCCGTTCGCCTTGGCTGGCGCCGTGGCCGCGCTGGTCGAAGGCCAGGACGTGGAAGCCATTGGCCGCCAACTCCTTGCCCGCCTCGGCGAATTCCTTCAGGCACGAGTTGAATCCGTGCACGAGCAGGATGCCGCCGTGGTTCTTCTTGAGCCGTGGCGGCGCGTGGTACTCGCCGTACAATTCGTCCTCGCCCACGCGGAAGGCGACGATCTCCATGCGGCGCGCAAGCCGCCGGCGTGCTTTACGTTCATCGACCGGCGCCGGCCGACGGCGGGACATGGGTGGGCGTCTGGCGCGGTCTCGTGACCTCGTGCCCGTGGGTTGGCTCCCTGGAGTTCACTGCTGCCGGGCCACCGGGCCCTGTCGTGGTCGTGCCCTTCATAAGTTGCCGTTGGGTCGGCGCCGCCGTGGACCCTCTAGCGGCTTTCCGGGCCGAGACCGAAGCGGTGCTTGCCAAGGCGTTTGCTGCCGTCGGCTACCAAGGCGATGTGCCTGGCCTGGAGACGCCCCCCAATCCAGCCATGGGCGACCTGGCGGTGCCCTGCTTCCCCCTGGCCAAGGCGCTGCGCAAGGCTCCCCCGGCCATTGCGGCGGACGTTGCTGCCGCTTGCGAGGTGCCCGATGGTGGCTGGGTGGCAGGGGTCGCTGCTGCCGGGCCTTACGTCAACGTGCGGATGGACGGTGCCCGGCTTGCTCGCGAGGTCCTGGCCGATCCAGCCGCTTGCCTGACGCCTCCGCCTGGCGGAGAGAAGGTGCTACTGGAGCACACCAGCGCCAACCCCAATGGGCCGCTGCACGTGGGCCGCGCACGCAACCCGATTCTGGGCGACACATTGACTCGCCTGTTCCGGGCGGCCGGCCACGACGTGGAGGCACAGTACTACATGGACAACCTGGGCCGGCAGGTGGCACTGCTGTACTGGGGCAAGACCAACCTGGATCCGGCCAGCCTGCCGCCGGCGGCGCGGGACAAGCCCGACCACGACTTGGTGCGTTACTACCAGGCCGCCAACGACGCCATGAAGGCCGACCCTGAGGTGGCCGAGGCGGTCAAGGCTGTCATGGCGCGCCTGGAACACGCAGACCCTGACTTGCTGCCAGAAGTGCGCAAGGTGTACGAGGCGTGCTTCTCCGGCATGAAGGCCAGCCTGGAGCGCCTGGGCGTCCGCTACGACTCCATCAAGGACGAGAGCGACGTCGTGGTTTCGGGGGCCGTTGAGGAAGTGCTTGAGCAACTCAAGAGGAGCCCCCGCGCCGGTGTGGAAGAGGACGGCGCCAACTACCTGGACTTGTCCGACCACCTGAAGGGGCAGAAGGATCGGTTCTACTTCACCCGCAAGGACGGCAGCAGCGTCTACGCCACCCGTGACGTGGCCTACCATGCCTGGAAGGCACAGCGGGTGGGCTCCGCTGGCCGGCTGCTGAATGTTCTTGGCGAGGACCACCGCCTGCAAAGCCTGCAAGTGGGCGTCGCTCTGGAGGAGCTCGGCCACCGCAAGCCCGACGTGGTGTTCTACTCCTTCGTGACGCTGCCGGAGGGCAAGATGAGCACCCGCATGAACCGCGTGGTGTTCCTCGACGATTTGATGGATGAAGCAGTCGAGCGCGCCCGCAAGGAAGTGCAGGCTCGCCGCGGCGACGAACTGGGCGCCGACGAGATCGAGACCATCGCGGAGGCCGTGGGCGTTGGCGCCATCCGGTTCAGCATCGAACGCATCCAGCCCGAGAAGCCCATCGAGTTCCGCTGGGAAGAAGCCCTCGACTTCGACGGTGACTCTGGACCCTACCTGCAATACGCGTACGCCCGGGCAGCCAGCCTGTTGCGCAAGGCCCAAGAGGCGGGCCTGAGCGCCGACGCAAGCGCTGCCCAGGCGGGTGTCGGCGAGGAGCGGTTCCTGCGAGTCCTTGCCCGGTTCCAGGCTGCCATCCAGGAGGCCGTCAACAACCTGGCGCCCCATCGCTTCGCCGCGTACGCACTGGAATTGGCCGGCGCGTTCAACGAGTACTACCGCGACCAGCACGTCCTTGGAGCCGAGGACCCCAACGTCGGTGCCATGCGTCTCGCCGTGGTCCACGCGGCTGCGGCCGGTCTGCGGGCAGCGCTGGAAGCCCTCGGCGTTCCCGTTTTGGAGTCCATGTAGGCCCCAAGTTTCCGGAATGTTTCGGATCTATCTAATTGAGGCCAACGAGTGTACTACTGTCGTTATGGAGGGTAGTTGCTTTCCAGGGCACATGGGGCGATCCACCTCGCAAGGACGCCAATCGTTGAAGGCGCCAGCCATGCTGTCGATGCTCACGGGCCTGGCATGGCGACCGAGCGCAACACCATGCGAGTCGCGTGCCACCCCGGAGGCCCCGGTGGAGCAATCGGCCCCCGCGTGCGAAGAGGTCAACAAGTGCACCGACATACAGGCAGGCGTGTTCGATGGGACAGGCACGCTTGTCCCGGTTTACCCCACGCAGTCCGGCGGGCTAGCAATCCAAGTGGTCACGCTTGATTATTTTTTCCTAGTCGAGGATTCGCGCAATATTGCCTGGGCTTGGGTAGAAATTAATTGCTAACGGGGTGGTCAAAATCAAGATCGTCTGGGTATTGATCGCGGCTCTGCTTGCTGGATGCACCGAAACAGCCCCCGACGGGGCTTCGCAACCCAACAGCCCGGATGCCAGCAGTGGCGAGGATGGTGACACGTGGAATCCGGAATCGCCTGGGCGCGGCGAGACTTGGATCCCGGGTCTCAACGAATTGGATCTTAACGACTGCAAAGTCCTCGACATTGGTTTCCGATGGCCTAGTGGCTCTAATCCCTCCATGCCGCCAAGCCACTGGACGGCCAGTGACAGCTTCTTCGGAACCAAGACGTTCTACGAGCCCATGAGCTGCGAACGCGTTTCATGGAATGGCCTGGAGCGGCCGGCGGAGCTGGTTTTTGAGCTCACCAATAATTTCGAGGATGCGTTCAACTGCACAGTCGGCGATTCCAGTCTGGAAATTGTGAAGGCTGTCTACATCAATGACCAAGACTTGGTTGCGGCGCTCCAATCGCAAGCTTACTGGCCTGTGTTTTACGCTGACGTGGAGTTCGCGACGAGCGAAGTTGGTGGCGTGTTTGAAGCGCAGGCCCAATGGCGGGTGCCCGGCCACAATCTTTCCGGGGTCACGTACCGGGAAACGGGGCCGCCGGGCACGTCCCCACGCTTTGACAGCGTGTGGGTGTGGGAAACACCGCTTGGGGTCTCCGCCATGGACGTCGTCTGGCAAGTTGAGTATCACCAGATCCAGGGCTGGGAGGCGACCGTGGAGATGTCCACGCCGATGGCCGCCCACGAACACCCGACAGGCTCAATCGTCGCAGATGCCAGTTACGGCTTCAACTATGACATCGCCACCACGATCCGCCACTATGGAGATCAAAAATGCGAACAGTTGCTGTAATTTTCCTGCTCGCGACGCCCGCAGCCGCTGCACCTCCGCGGCCCTTGGTGCCGCCATGCTGACCCGGATGGCCATTTGAGGCATCGCCCGGTAATGCTTGGCTGCAAAACCCGGAACCTCCAGGCCTGACTCATCCATCCGGCCTGTACGACCTCTTGGCCAACGCCGGCGACCGATTTTCTGCGGGGGTTGCCAAGGCCACGGTCAGCCATCTGGGCTGCCGGTCACATCTCGTCGGTTGTTGCCACCTGTTCCAGGCTCTCAACCCGTCCCCGGAGGTGCCGAACGTCGTCTCGCAGGGACAGGTAGGCGAGCAGGAGCAGCACGAACGCCGTCGTGGCGAGGGCTCGCAGGAGGGTTGGCTGGGCGTCCGTGAGCGTCCACAGGGCTTCGATGATGGCCCAGAGAATGCCGGCCATGAACCAGATGATGATGCCCAGTGCGGCCCAGCCCCAGATGCCGCGCCGTTGTCTGGGGCTACTGGTTGCCTCGGGGGCGCCGCTGGCTCTTCGCCGCAGGGCGTCCAGTTTCCAGGCCTCGTCCTCCAGGCTCACGCGTGGCGCACTTCGTGGCGGCGTAAAGGCGCACAGGGTGGCGCCACAACCGTTAAGCGGGCACCCATCTGCAAATCAATCAATGAAATCCGTGTGGCTCCTCGCCTCCTTGGTCGTCCTGGCTGGTTGCCTGGACAGCGACACCGTCGACAAAGATCCTGTGGAGGACAATCCTTACGGCGAGGCTGTCCGCTTGACGATCCCGGAGGATCCGATGCCGGATGGGCCGGATCATGACCACACGGACCCCGCTGCGCACAAGTTCCTGTGGAACTACGAGTTCAGCGCCCGCGATCCGCTCCTGCAAAACCAGGCCAACATTGCCGGTGTGCACGCGTTGGATCAGGCGGCGGGCTACCTGTTTGGCGCCGTGTATGGCAGCCACACGGTGGCCGTCGATGGTGGTCTGGCGATTTGGAGCTTGGAGGATCCGGCCAATCCGCAATTGACGGGGCGCTTCACGGTGCCTGGCGCCGTGGGCGGCGACCGCAGTCTGGAGGTTACTGCGGATGGCAACTACGCGGTTCTTGGCACCGAGCCCGTGACCTGCCTGGGCCAAGTGAACCCCACGGCCGTCAGCGTCTACCTGATTGACACCACCAACAAGGCGTTGCCGACCGTGGCGGATGTAATCACCGTTGGCGGCGCCAACCGGGCCAACATTGACACGCCGACCGGTTCCATCAGTGAGCACAGCATCACGGTTCACAACATCAACGGCACCGAGTATGCGTTCGTCTTCGGCAAGATCTACGAGATCGATGTCGGCGAGCAGGGCGCGCAGTTCGTCCAGACCGGCGCCCAGATCAACGTGGGGCACGACATGTACGTCCGTGACACGCCGTGGGGCGACGTTTGGGCGTTGGCGGCCAATGGAGGCGGCGGCGTCCAAGTGTACAACGTGACCGACCCCTTCAACCCCGTCGAGATTGGCTCGTGGGACTTGCCGGATCGGGATGCGCGCAGCGAGGAGTACTACTTCCACACGGCCGACGTGGCGTTCTTTGACGAGCAGATCGTCGTGGTGATCAGCAGCGAGGACTGGTTGGATCACCCTAGTCCGTTCTGGATTCTCGATGCGTCCATGCTCAAGGGTGCGCAGTCGTCCCAGTTGATGGAGTGGATTGGCACCTGGATCAATCCTGGCAAGCACACCGCCATTGGCACCAGCTTCAGTTTGCACAATCCGCGCTTCACCCATGACGGGGTCTTCACGATCAGCAGCTACCACGGCGGCTTGTGGCAGATGGACTTCCGCCACCCGGACTTCCGCGCCCAGCCGGCAGAGGTGGCGTACGCCGTGTACTCCGAGGACGATCCGCCGCTCATGCAGGACCCCGTCCACCAGGCCGTGGAGAGCAACCTGTGTGGCCTGGGCTTGACGCTGGATACCCCGACGTACATGGATGTCGAAGTGCATGAGTCGGGCATCCTGTACGCGGCGGATGTCTACATGGGCCTGTACACGTTTACGCCCACGGCGGACCACCCGCTGTTTGGCGAGGGCGGCCGTTTGGCTGGCCTGCCGACCGAGTAGTTGCCTCATCGACCGCGCCGGGGTTCCCGCCTACGGACCTCCGGCGCGGCTGCCTGGGCCTGGCTGGCTCGGCTATCCTGCACTGGCTCGCAGGATGAGGTAGTCGACGAGGTAACCCGGTCGGTCCGTGAGCATGCCGGCCACCTTGTGATCCACGAGGGGGCGCCAGCCTTGCTCGACGTTGGTTGTGCCGGCAAACAGGGTCAAGCCCCGTGCCGCTGCGTCCTTGACCACGTTGGCATTGATGGCGGGCTGGGTCACCACCACGATGTGGGCACCAACACGCTGCGCCCGCTCCAGCAGTTCGGCTGGCGGCGTGGAGGGGTTGGTGAACAGCAGGCAGGAGGCGTGGCCCCAGTCGCGGCAGAAGCG
>JBFJVP010000107.1:0-8584 GCA_041624075.1 Thermoplasmatota archaeon
CGGCAGACACTGCTGTTTTCGGCCACGATGCCGGACGAGATCAAGAGCCTGGCTCGGCGCTTCATGGTGCAGCCGGCCTTCATCGCGGTCAGTAGCGACGATGAACTGACGGTTCCCGAAATCGACCAGGTCTACTACCCCGTCGGCCGCCTCAACAAACAGTGGGCGTTGACGCGCGTGCTGGACAACGACAAGGGAATCGATCTGACGCTAGTCTTCTGTGCCACCAAGAGCATGTGCGATCGCCTGGTGTCGGACTTGCAGCGCATGGGTTACAAGGCCGAGGCGCTGCATGGAGACCTGCCGCAGAGCAAGCGTGAGCGCGTCTTGGAGCGGTTCGATCAGGGCGATGTGAAGATCCTCGTGGCCACGGACGTGGCTGCTCGCGGTCTGGACATTGACCAGATCACCCACGTGGTCAACTACGATCTTCCCGAGCAAGAACCGGAAGTATACGTTCACCGCATCGGCCGGACGGGCCGTGCCGGGCGCCGGGGCAAGGCGATCAGTTTCGTGACCCTTGAGGACAAGCCGATTCTCAAGCGCATCGAGATGCTGATCGGTCGCGAGATCGAGTCGGGCAGTCCGCCGCGCCCGCCCCGTGGGCGCCAGGACCGCATCCGTCGCCGCATCGATTGGGACGAGTTGGCGGACAAGTACGGCAACATCCAGCTGCGTGTGGATGCTGGCCGGCAGCAGGGCTTGACGCCGTTCAAGTTGCACCGGTTGGTTCAGCGCGCCACGGGCTTGCCGGATCATGCCATTGCGGGTATCGAGATTGGTCCCGGCGAAAGCACCCTGAAGGTGCCCAAGGATCGGGCGCTGTCGGCGCGCAATGGCCTGCGCGATACCGGCGTTGACGGCCGTCGCCTCCAAGTGGAATTCGTCAACCGCGAAACGACTGTGCGAACCGCTTAGGTTGCCGTCTGGCCGCCCGGCTACGTGGAGGCGCTCTCAAGCGGAGCGATGGTGCCTTGGGAGGCCACGCGGGCTGTTTCGTTGAAGTGGATGGCCCAAATGATCTGGCCGACCGGGGCCAGTACGATGGCCAGCACGAGCGCCACGATGGCCAGGGCGTCGTCGTCTTGCTTGCTGCGTTGGCGCAGTTCCCTGAGTCCCATGAAGTTGAAGGCGTAGAGGATGAAGTGAAGGAAACCCAAGAACGGGATGACGCCGATCCAGAACACGACTTGCCAGGCCTCGAACGGCTGGGCTCGCGTGGCTTGGAGGTCCTTGGTGTTCTGGTAGACCAGAATCAGGTAGTAGATGCCGAATGTGATGATGGACAAGACGATGGCTTTCCACAGGGTGATCTCACGCAATTGGTGGCCCGTGGACAACGTGTAACTTGGCCGCATGGGGTGGCATCGGTGCTGCTTCGATAAACCTGGGGATGTGGCCGTCCGGGCGCGGGGGAAAGGGAGGAGGCGCGTGAGGTTTACCCGGCGACGATCCTTTGGGTCACGGCCAAGTCGTAGTCTGCTTCGACGAGGGTGGGCGCCTCGGCGGCATGCAGCCTTGCGGTCCAGGTGCCTGATTCGGGGTTGGATACCGGAAGTACGGCTTGACCATCCTCGGTTGTCGTGGTGTGGCTGCAATTGGTTGACTCACAGCCGGGCGGGATGGCGTCAAGCTGGAGGGCCGATCCGTCCACGGACAGGTTGAACCACAACTGGGTCGCACCAGGCTCGATGGTGACGTTGACAACCTCTTCGGGACCGGTGAGGTTCAGGCCCGCATCGGCGCCGCTCAGGTTTCCCTCGTGGCGTTCGCGCTTGAAGGTCACGTTGGGCTTGGGCGACGCGTTGGAGCCATTGCCGGATGGCGTGCCATCGCCGGTGCCATCGGTTGAGCTGTCCTGCCCGCCGGTTTGGTCGCGTGGCGAGTCATCAGAACTGCCATCAGAACTGTCACCGGACCCGGATTGCTGATCCCGGTCCGAACCTGACGAGCCGCCGGCGCCGGAACCACCTTGGCCCGGGTCCTGTGGGTCGGCTGCTTGGTCGTTGGGCTTGCTTTGCGTTTCGTCCTCGTCGCCCAGGCAACCCGCCAAGGGGGCAAGTACCAGGGCGATGAGCACAAGTGCTCTTGGGCCCATGGTTGCCTTTGGTGCAAGGCCGCTGACTTCAAGGTTACGGCCGCCCGGTTCGAGACGCTCCGTGATCAAACGATGCGCGGCGGGCAGCCCACCGCCACCTTGATGCGCGCACCGGCACAAGCCTTAGTGCGTGGCGTTCTCGGGGCCCCGTGGCCCACCAGGTCGTGCCCCTTGAAGACGCACCAAGTGGACTCAGGGGCTGGATCGTCATCGATTCAACGGCTCTGGGGCCTGCCTTCGGGGGCATTCGCCGACTCGCTTACCCGGATGCCCTTGCAGCCCAGGCAGACGCACGGCGCTTGGCGCAAGCCATGAGCCTCAAGTGCGCCCTGGCGGGCCTGGACGCGGGTGGCGGCAAGACAACCCTCATCGACCACCCTGGGCTTGACCAAGCTTCGGCGTACCGGGCCGTCGGGGCGGCCGTGGAGGGGCTGGGCGGCACCTACGTTTGTGGGCCCGATGTGGGCACCGGTGATCGGCAACTGGCGTGGGTCCGCGAGCGCACCAACTGGGTCAATCCAGAGGGCAACGACGCCAACGCAGCCACAGCACGCGGCGTGCTGGCCGGAATCCGGGGCCTTCAGCCGAGCCTGGAGGCGGCGCTGAACGATCTGAGCTTCATCGTGCAGGGCCTGGGAGGTGTCGGAGGCCGCGTTGCCCGCGAATTGGTTGCTGCTGGGGCGCGCGTGCAGGGGTGCGATGTCAACCCCGGGGCCTGCGACGTGGCCAGAACCTCAGGGATCGACCTCATCGACCCATCCCAGGCCTTGACGACGCCCTGCGATGTGCTGGTTCCCTGCGCACTGGGCGGCATCCTGGACGCGCAGGCGGCCCGGAGCTTGCCCGTGCGTGCCGTCTGTGGCTCGGCCAACAACCAGTTGCGCGATTCGGAGGCGGCGCAGGTTCTGGCGGATCGAGGCGTGGTCTGGGTGCCCGATTTCCTGGCAAGTGCTGGAGCAGTGATCGAGGGTGTGGTGACCACGGGCACGCCGCCGGGACCGCAGCGGGACATTGCGCGCGGCGACGCGCAGCGCCTGATCGATCAGATCGAGCACACCACCCGAGCCGTGTTGGCCAAAGCCGAGCAAGACCACGCCACTCCTCTCCAGGCTGCCTTGGCCTTGGCCCGTGACCGACTCGATACGGCGCGGCAGCCGCGAATTTAAGGCCGCGGCCCACCATGCCGCCTTATGGTTCGTTGGTTGGCGGCCGTCATGGCCTTGGCGCTGGTTCCTGTCTTGCCGGTTGCAGGACATGCCATTCAGGGCATCCCGCAAAATGGCCCAGACATTCCCGCCGCGCTGCCGGTTGCCAGTCTCACACCGTTCGAGGATGACGAGTGGACTTTCCGGGGTGGCGTCAAGACCGCCATGATCACCGTTCCCGATGTTCCTTGGACTCGTGTCGTCCTGACCTACGAGAACCACCCCATCGGGGACCCCTGGGATCGCCTCTTCATGGTGGCCGTGGGCGGCGTGGAGGTGCTGCATGGCACAACGCCCCGCACCGATTTCACTGTGAGCAAGGAGCTGACCGAGTTCGCTGCCATCCTGCCGCCGGGCGCCGAAGTGCCCGTTGCCCACACCATTGGAACATGGGTGGGCAACCCTGGCTTCAGCATCACCATCCGGCTCGACTTCTATGACGACCCCCTCGGCTTGGCCATGCACAAACCCAACGAAATCGTGCCCGCGTGGCTGTGGACCAGCACCAACGGCCACGGATCGAGTCGCACCACGACCGTGGACTTCGGCGACGCGCCCGAACGCGCCGTGATCGAACTGACCACGAGCGGCCATGGAACTGAGGAGTTCTGGTACCAGTCGCCGCTCTTCCCGCCGTCGCCCCGGGAGTACCACTTGTTCGTCGGCGACCACGAAGTGGGCACCATCGTGATGATGCCCTACATCTACGCCCTATTGGGCTTCTGCTCCGGCGAGCCGTACCCGTGGGGCTGCACCCTCCAGCCCTTTGATCGGATGTACACCCACCGCGCCATGTGGTGGACCGCCCAGCAGGTTCTCGATGCCGCAGGGATTCACACGGGCGTTGGCGAGGTGCCCCCGTACCGCATCGAAGTGCCCCCGGAGCACCTTCCCCTTCTGGCCGGCCAGCAGGAAGTGCGGCTCGTGCAAGAGCGCGGCTATGGCTCCTGGATTACCAGTGTCACGTTCCTCATGGATGACCAACTGGTCCTCTAGGCAGCTCCCGCCGCAGGCAGCTGCCCATCAGGACACCTGGCCCAGGAGGCCAGGCCAGGGGAATGCGACCGCCACGGCCAGCCCCCTGGCTGAAACCGCAAGAAGCTGGCGCATTCCAGGCACGCGCCACACGCCGGGCGCGCCCAAAGAGGCCGGCGCCCACAAAAATGTCGGAAGAAGGGAAGAGGAAGACAGAGCCCTAGGCGTCCACGACGCGGCGAACCATGATCTCATCCTTGGTGCCGCAGTGAGGGCAAGCCTCGAAGTGACTCGTGCGGCCTTCGTGACCAAACGTGCCGACGCTCCAGTCCTCGCCGCAGTGGTCGCAGTGGTACCAAGAGTCGTGTACGGGCTTGGCCGGCAGATCCGCCTCAATGGGCTTCTTGGCACCCGTGGGTAGCCGCGCCGCCTCGCCGCACTCCGGGCACGTGAAGAAGACGCTCTTGTGCTGTCCGAAGTGCTCGAGGCCCAATTGGAACACGTTGCGGCAACTGGGGCAGCTCAGGGCACCGCGGCGCACGTCGCCAAAGTCGTAACTGGTGCCTTCGCGCTCGCGCAATTCGATGGCCACCTCTGATTCGTCCTCCTCGTCCTCCGCCTCGTCCGTTTCCTCCTTGACGCGGCGGCTGAAGTAAAGGATCACGGCCACCAAGGCCAGCACGACGTACAAGCCGATGACTGGCAGGAACAGCACTTGGTCCAGCAACAGGATGTCGACGATGCTGACCACCAGCGTCAGGACACCAAGCGCGATGATGGTCTTGTAGCCGGTGCGGCGCTTCTGGACGTCTGCGCGCAGATGAGCGTAGCGGGCCCCCGGGTCGTCCCAGTCCTCGTGGCTGTGTTCATGGTCATCGCCATGGTCGTGGCCTTCGTGGTCGTGTTCGACGTGGTCCCGCGTCATAGTGCCCACCTCCCTGCCAGGCCAATAATGGCCAAGATCAGCACGACGACGAACAAGCCGACGCTGATGCCCAGGTAGGAGGCGTTGTCGGACAAGGTGTCCATCAGGCCGTCGCCGCCGTTGCTGGTGGAGTCGGTCCCTGTGCTGCCCCCGCTAGCATTGTCGTGGTCGTCGCGCGCATCGCCTTCGTCGTGCTCGGCCCCTTCACCCCCATCCGGGGTCGCATCCGGCGCGGTCCCGTTTTGGTCGTCGGCCGGACCGTCCGCCTGGGTTGGATCGGTACCAGCAGCGATCTCGTCGCCGTCGTTGACGCCATCGCCATCCGTATCTGCATTCATGGGATCTGTGCCAGCAGTCTGCTCGCACAAGTTGTCACAGCCGTCGCCATCGGGGTCGTCTGTGGCGTTGAACGTGAGATTTCCGAAATTCTCCTGTTCCCAGGTGTCGTTGAGGCCATCGCCATCGGTGTCCGTGGCGTTGCCAACGGGGGCCGATGCGCCACCCCCAAACACGTAATCCATGCCGAAGTCCGCGTCGGGAGCTCGGTCAGATGACAAGACGGGACCGAGGTTGCGGAACTTCACCGACGATTCGACGTAGAAATTGGTAAACAGATCGCCGGCCGACGGGTTGCCCATCTCGGCCTTGGGCACCTCCATCATCAACAAGTCTCCGGCCACGGACGCGTTGGATGCACCCAGGCCCAAGTCGATGGCGGGGCCACTGCCGCGCACCGTGACGACGATCAGGACATCGGTCTCTCCGGCAGTGCCGTGAACGAGGTACTGGAAGTATTCGGCCTCGGCGGCGCCGCCGATGCTGCCGCCAACGATGTCCGTCGCAGCCTGGATGTAGAACCAGACGTGGGTGTCCGTTTCGTTGCCCACCCAGGCGGCTACGATGTCGGCTGCATCGTATCGTCCAGTCGGGTCGGATTCGACGTTGAGAATCGTTGAATCCCCCGCGGGGTCCGTGATTTCTGGCGCCTCCTGGGAGCCGGCCGAGCCGGGGTGAGCCATCAAAGCTGCAAGCAGGGCCGCTGCCCAAACGAGGTGGGGCAACCGGCCAAACCGGTCAGAACGCATTGTGGTTCCGTGAACGCCAGCGTATATATTGCTTGCCGGGCGGCAAGTGGCTGGTGGAATGGCGAAGAATGTCCCTGTGCCGGGCGGCCAGCTAGCAAGCGCCAGTCACGTTGCCTTGCGGCGCACAGCCACCGCGAGGGCCATGACCGCTAGAACCGCCAGCATGCCGGTGCCGGGACTTTCCTGACTCTCGGGGCCCTGCTGATCACGGACGACCTCCGTTGCACCTGCAACGTAATCGCGGCCGAAGTCGGCATCGGGTGCCCGATCCCCAGCCATGAGTACGCCGGTTGCTTGCAGGTGAACCGTCGAGTTGGCGTACAACTGGCCAAGCACGGTACCGTGGACGGCGCCGAACTGCGACAAGGGCACCACCAGCATCAGGTGGTTGTCGTTGGCAGAGGCTTCACTGGCGTGCCCCAGAGGAGTGACCTCGGGCGGATTGCCCACAACCGACGCACCCGCCTCCAGGCTCTGGTTGCCCCATTGGCCCATGATGCGGTATGTGTACGTCGTGGTTGTTTGCCCTTCCACGCTGCCGCCGCGGATCAGTTGGGCGGTGCGCAAGTGAAGGGTAAGGGCATCCTGCGTCTGGTTACCGACCCAGGCCGCCGTGATGTCTGCCGAAGCAAACGTGCCCTGGCTGTCCGGGGCGCCGTTAGCGAGTTGCTGGTCACCTTCAGCATCTTGGATCTCCGGATCGGATTCACTTCCAGCCCATGCGGGGGATGCCAGGATCAGCAATGCGACGACGGCGAAGGAATGGCGTAGGTTCCTCATATGCCAGGCGATGGGCTTGCCCGGTTGAAAGGGCTTTCCAGCCAAGGGGCCCGTGATCCCTTAGCGCCGGCGTCGTGCAACCACGAAGGCAACACCGAGGGCAGCCAGGAGCGCCACGACGCCGCCGCCGGGGCTGTCCTTGTCATCCTCTTTTGCGGCTCCCGCTTCGTCAACGCCGGCCCCGCCATCATCGGGCGCGGCCAAGGCATCGGGATCCTCTTGCGATTGTTCTGGCGCTGAAGTTGTGCCGTTGCCGCCGTCCGAGGTGGTGTTTCCACTGCCATCGGAGCCGCCGCCATCAAGGGGGTCCGTGCCGGCGGCGATCTCGTCGCCGTCGCTGACGCCGTCGCCGTCGGTGTCGGGGTTGGTGGGGTCCGTGCCAGCGGCGAGTTCGCACGCGTTGTCACAGCCGTCACCGTCGGGGTCGTCGGTGCCATTGTAGGTCAGGTTGCCGAAGTGGTCCTGCTCCCATGTGTCGTTGAGCAAGTCGCCGTCGGTGTCGTTGACGTCGCCCGTCGCGGTGCCGGGCGAGAAGATGTACTCACGGCCGAAGTCGGCATCGGGTGCCCGATCGGAAGCGATCGTCGGCCCAGTGCCCCGCATCTGCACGCTGGAGCCGGCGTACAAGCCACTCAGGACCGTGCCAGGGGCCACGCCGCCAAAGATCGACTTGGAGACCACGATGGTCAGGATGTCGCCCTCGGCGGTGGCGGACTCGGCGTCGCCCACGGGGGTGACTTCGGGCGGGTTGTTGACCACTTGGGCCGCCGCCAGGAACGCCGTCTCCCCAACGCTCCCGGAAATCGTGTACGTGTAATGGGTGGTGGTTTGTCCATTGCTGGAACCGCCCCGGATCTCCTGGCCGGCCTTCAATTGCAGGGTAAAGTCGGCGTCCGTTTCACCTGCGACCCATGCCGCGAGGATGTCGGCGGACTTGAACGTCCCCTGAACGTCACTCTGGCCCTGCACCTTCTGATCGTCGGCGGCGTCCGTGATTTCCGGGTCTTCAGCAGAGCCTGCCGATGCGGGCAAGGCAAAGGGACCGGCTGCAATCAATGCAATGCTTACTGCCACAACCAAGATGGAATCCGATCTGCGCATTGAACGAGCACAAGACTGGTTCCTTTTATTCGTTGCCGGACAGGTCGCGTTCGCTGGACCCCGCAGCAGGCCGCCGCAAGCGGCCGGCAGGACCGGGTTATGGCCTTCGGCGAACCAGTACGGCCACTGCGCCGACCAGTGCCAACAGGGCCACGATGCCAACTCCGGGGCTGTCCTTGTCAGCCTCGTTGCCCGCGTCATCCAGATCTGCCGTGCCGTTGGTGTCGTCCCCGCCCCCGTCATCGGTGGTCGGTGGCGGCGCTGTGCTGTTGCCGGAGCCGCCATCATCCGTTTGGTTGCCGCCACTGGAGGACGCATCGTTCGGGTCCAGGGGGTCCTTACCCGCAGCAATCTCATCGCCATCGTTGACGCCGTCGCCGTCAGTGTCCGCGTTGTTGGGGTCCGTGCGAGCGGC